>NZ_KV821155.1:0-79376 GCF_001815595.1 Staphylococcus sp. HMSC070D05
TAGCTATATTTTTTTACTTTGCAACAGAACCGAAAATAATCTCTTCAATTTATTTTTATATGAATCCTGTGACTCAATGATTGTAATATCTAAAGATTTCAGTTCATCATAGACAATGTTCTTTTCAACATTTTTTATAGCAAATTGATTAAATAAATTCTCTAATTTCTCCCGTTTGATTTCACTACCATAGATTATATTATCATTGATATAGTCAATGAATAATGACAAATTATCACTCATAACAGTCCCAACCCCTTTATTTTGATAGACTAATTATCTTCATCATTGTAAAACAAATTACACCCTTTAAATTTAACTCAACTTAAATATCGACAAATTAAAAAACAATAAAATTACTTGAATATTATTCATAATATATTAACAACTTTATTATACTGCTCTTTATATATAAAATCATTAATAATTAAACAAGCCTTAAAATATTTAACTTTTTTGTGATTATTACACATTATCTTATCTGCTCTTTATCACCATAAAAATAGAAAAAACAAGATTCCTAAAGAATATAGGAATCTTGTTTCAGACTGTGGACAAACTGATTTTTTATCAGTTAGCTTATTTAGAAAGTTTTATTTAAATTACAGTTTCTATTTTTATTAGATCACAATTTTATTTTAGCTCTTGTTCAAGTAATCATTTTTCGCCAAAAACTTTATACTGAATAGCTTCTACATTAAATACTTTGTCAATGAGATCATCTACATCTTTAAATTCAGAATAATTTGCATATGGATCTATAAAATAAAATTGTGGTTCTTTACCGGAAACATTAAATATTCTTAATATTAAATATTTCTGCTTATATTCTTTCATAGCAAACATTTCATTTAGCGACATAAAAAATGGTTCCTCAATACTAGAAGATGTAGATGTTTTAATTTCAATAAATTTTTCTACAGCTTTATCTGTATTTGTTGGATCAAAAGCTACTAAATCATAGCCATGACCGTGTTGAGAGCCTGGATTATCATTTAAAATATTCCTAAACTGTTCTTTCTTATCTTCGTCTATTTTATTATCAATTAGCTCATTAAAGTAATTTAGCGCTAATTTTTCTCCAACTTTACCGGTTAATTTATTCTCTTTATTTGATTTTTCAATTTCTGAATCATTTTTAGTAGTCTTTGATACACCTTTTTTATATTTTGGAATTATTCCTTTAGGTGCTTCCACTTCCTTGAGTGTCTTATCTTTTTGTGCTGTTCTAATTTCTTCAATTTCGCTGTCTTCCTGTATTTCGTCTATGCTATTGACCAAGCTATCATAGGATGTTTTTGTAACTTTTGAAGCTAATTCATTAAATAGTTCTAAAAATTTCTTTAAATCCTCTAGCATATCTTCTTCTGTGAATCCTTCATTCAAATCATAATATTTGAATCTTATTGATCCATGAGAATATCCTGATGGATAATCATTTTTTAAATCATAAGATGAATCTTTATTTTCTGCGTAATAAAATCTTCCAGTATTAAATTCATTTGATGTAATATATTTATTGAGTTCGGAAGATAAAGTTAATGCTCTTTGTTTTGCAGCATTTTTATCCCGCGGAAACATATCACTTATCTTTGACCATCCTTGATTCAAAGATAAGTATATGCCTTCTCCTTCCGGATGAAAAAGATATACCAAATAATATCCATCCTTTGTTTCTTTTGTTATATTCTCATCATATATTGAAATCCAAGGAACTTTACTATAGTTCCCAGTAGCAACCTTCCCTACAACTGAATATTTATCTTCTTTTATATGCACTTTTAACTGCTTGGGTAACTTATCATGGACTAAAGTTTTATATAGATCACCTTTATCCCAATCAGATTTTTTAACTACATTATTGGTACGTTTCTCTTTAATTAATTTAAGGACCTGCATAAAGTTGTCTATCATTTGAAATTCCCTCCTATTATAAAATATATTATGTCTCATTTTCTTCAATATGTACTTATTTATATTTTACCGTAATTTACTATATTTAGTTGCAGAAAGAATTTTCTCAAAGCTAGAACTTTGCTTCACTATAAGTATTCAGTATAAAGAATATTTCGCTATTATTTACTTGAAATGAAAGACTGCGGAGGCTAACTATGTCAAAAATCATGAACCTCATTACTTATGATAAGCTTCTTAAAAACATAACAGCAATTCACATAAACCTCATATGTTCTGATACATTCAAAATCCCTTTATGAAGCGGCTGAAAAAACCGCATCATTTATGATATGCTTCGCCTCTCATAATCTTAAATGCTCGATATACTTGTTCGATTAAGACGACGCGCATCATTTGGTGTGGGAAAGTCATTTTGCTAAATGAGAGTGCGTAGTTGCTGCGATTTAAGACGTCTTGATGAAGTCCGTTTGATCCCCCAATGACGAAGACGAAGTCACTTTGTCCTTGTGTCATACGTTGTTGGAGTTCTTTAGCTAAACCTTCCGATGATAACATTTTACCTTCTATTTCTAATGTAATAACGGTGGCTTGTGGTTTAATTTTGGCTAATAATCGTTGTCCTTCTTTTTCTTTAACTTTTTCAATCTCTTTGTCACTCATAGTTTCAGGTGCTTTTTCATCCGGCACTTCAATCATCTCAATTTTAGAATATGCTCCGAGTCTTTTTTCATATTCAGCAATCGCTTGTTTCCAGTATTTTTCTTTTAATTTGCCGACAGCTAAAATAGTAATCTTCATTATAGTCCTCCGTGTTGATAATAGTTATTCGACTTATCCACAAGTTATCAACTTGTTAACAGAATTCCCTCTAATTATAACAGGAATGTATATAAATTCTGTGGAAAATTTAATATTTATCTACAAAAAATGTCAAGTACACACTATTTTTGTGGATAAGTCTGTGTATAATGTGAGTATTTCTGTGTGTATTATTCACAATAGTGGATAACTTCCTTTAAATTTGGGGATAACTTCACGACAGTCTTTTATATTTATTCACAGATTCTAGTTAAATAGCACTATTTATCCACCTTTTAATGAATATTCATGTATAGTCCAAATTGTTAGATAATAACTTTAATTTTTCCAAAAAAAGAGCTTAATAAAAACCTCATATTTCCTTAAGGTTTCATTAAGCTTCATACTTCTTTTCAATTTTATAACGTGTAAATCGGTGTCGCTTGTGCTTTATCTGTATCACATAATAATACTTCTTTTTCAGTATCGATATCATGTTCATTTAATACTTGTCCAACACTCATGCGTGCCAAATCTTTCATATTATTATCACGAGATAAATGTGACAGATAGATACGTTTCGTATGACCTGTAATCACATCCGCCATCGCATGTCCTGCATCTTCATTTGACACATGTCCCATATCACTTAAAATACGCTGTTTCGTCTTCCAAGGGTAACGACACATGCGCAACATATCCACATCATGATTACTTTCAAACATAAATGCATCACTACCTTGAATCATACCTTTCATTCGGTCTGACACATAGCCAGTATCTGTAATCATTGTAAATTTTTTATAGTTATTATGGAAAATGTAAAATTGTGGATCAATCGCATCATGAGAGACATTAAATGATTCTATATCAAAACCTGCAATGGATTTCGTTTCATACGGATTGAAAATAAATTTTTGATCCATTGGAATTTTATCGTCTTTTTTCTCAATCGCTTTCCACGTTTTTTCATTCGCATACACGGGCAAACCATATCGACGTGCAATGACACCTAGTCCTTTAATATGATCGCTATGTTCATGTGTCACTAGGATGCCATTCAGATTCTTTATATCTCTATCAATCTGACTAAATAAATTTTCCATCTTTTTACCCGTAAGACCGACATCTACTAATAGACTGCCTTTCTCACTTTCTACATAAGTCGCGTTTCCTGTACTACCGCTTGCTAATACGCTCATTCGAATCAAGATGGTTCATCCTTTCTCATTATCTTAAATTTAATTATTTAGAGTGCCTTCAGTCTAATTATTTTATATTTACTTTTTTTCTAAAAAAATATAGTTTCGAACTTGTATCTTTGTTCGAAACTTTCCGCTCTAAAAGTACTTTTATAGTATACTATACCAACCTGTAACGAGAAATTCCAATTCCCTGTTTATATTAAATATGTAAGAACAAAACAACGGGCAAATTTGACCGCCATTTTGCTCTATTTAAAATGACTCACTTTTCTAGTTATCAATCACTTTAGGATTGACTGAAGTGGCTTCAACATAATATTTTTTCGTTTCTTCTTTACCTTTATGTTTCACTTTGATTTCCCAGTTTGCTTGTAGTAATTGAACGTTGGTTTCTCTTACTACTGAGTAATATCCTAGTCTAGCATCTAATACGTCATCGCCAGCTTTTAAGTAACGATTGAAATACAAGCTTTCAATTGCTTTCCGCGGTGTAATCACTTGCTTCTTAGGATTATTGTCACCTTTTGCAGGTTCAATTTTACTCATTACTGTTTGTTTATACATGGTCGCTTTACCATCGTCTATATTAAAGCGCAGGCGTGCTTTATTGTTATTAAGCAATGGGTACCCATCATATGTTTGTTCGTAAGTGACTGTATTTGAATTCATATCGCCAAGTTGATAGACCTTACCATTATAAATATGATTGATAATGTAATCTTTTAAATCACTAAGATTACGATCGCTTACATTTACAGTATTGTCTACGTCACCGCTTAACGTGAAACCAGAATCACTTGTTTCTAATGAAGATTTATTTTCAGCGTATGATTTAAAGTTTTTAGAAGTAGCAGTAATCATTTGCATTTTCGTACCACTTACATCTTTATTTAATACATCTTTCGATACTTTAATCTCTTCTTGTTGAAAGTTGACTTCATTATCGCTTTCAGTTTCGTTAATTTGCGATTTGGTCACCTTATTAATATAAATCAGAATGAGGAAGATATTGACTAGAACAAACACGAAAATAAACAGTGTTTTGGTTAGTTTCCAGTTCATTTATTCAAGCCTCCCATCCTGATATACATACCACTCACCATCATACTCAACATACCACGTTGGAATAAATTCACTATTCCGTTGTACTTCGATGTCATCTTTATCTGGCTTATCATCTTCTTTATAGCCAACGATCATATTCGATACTTTTTCAAAATCAATATCATGATTATTTGCAAGTGACGCACGCACCGTTTCCAAACTATCTAATGATGTCGTTGCACCGTCTAAAGGTACACTTGAGCGTAGAAGGGCACGTTTATAGTCATAAATTCCTTTTTCTCCCCAAGTCACGTTAATTTCATTTAACTCCTGGTCATTAAATGTAGGATGTCCATTGAGGAATAATTGATAGGTTAATTCTCCTGAAATATGATCCGTATTGAACAAACGGAAATCATCGTTAAAGAAGCCACCATGGTTATTAATATATTCAAATGTACTTGGAATAGACGTAACCATATCTTTCGAACCTGATTCATCTTCCGATAAGTTTTTATAATGATATTTTTTACTATCATCATTATAGTTTGCGACGCCGGTATTATTATTATATGTGGTCGAACCACTTTTTCCGCTTCGAATAATGACAGAATCATCAAATAAAATTGAGTTCATCGTTTCCACTGAAATCGTGTCATATACCATACGATATGAGCGTAGATTTTTTGGATGTTTCGGCGCAAAAATATGCGTTGATTTATCAATCGTCGTCTTATTCGTAATCACTTCAGAATAGGTTTCCATATCTTTTTCTAAATGATGAATGGTTTTAGTAAATGGCTTTGCCTTCGCATTTATCGTCACTTTCATGACTTGTTGATGATGTTTACTCAGCGCATATAATTCTAAATCACCCTTAGTATTTTTATCCATTAAAATTCGATTAAAGCTAAAATGTTTAGGGATCTTAGCTGAGTTATTAAGTACTTGACCTAAATAAGTTGTTAATGGCATATCATACGTAAAATCCAATACGACAAAATCATGATCTAATATCGGGGATTGCAAGTTATACCCTTTTTGCATCAATTCTACTTTACTCACTTCATGATTTTTGAGTGGGTCAATAACTTGAGCAAGTTGAGATCTTGATGGTGCAAATCCTTTAACTTTATCTCCATTAACTGACACAACTTGATAAGGTGAAATCACTGTGTCCATCTCTGCAGCTAAAGGTTTACCAATAGTTTTAGTATTATTTTTTTTACTATCCGCGCTGTCTAAATTATTTAAATCTGGAGTAAAGTTCCAAATCATATACGTAAGGACAATACTCATCATGACTAAAAGAAAAAGGATAACTGATTTAATATGTTCCTTACTGTTCATCCCAATCACCGTCGTCTATCACTTCACATGGAAGTGTAATAAATATCGATGTGCCTTGTCCTTCAACACTGTTTGCCCAGATACGACCATTATGTGCTTCGACAATTTCTTTTGAAATGGCCAGTCCAAGACCTGTACCACCCATTTTACGTGTACGTGCTTTATCTACGCGGTAGAAGCGATCAAAGATTTTATCTACTTTATTAATTGGAATACCGATGCCATTATCTTTAATACGAATGGTCATTCGATTATAAAGTGCATTTTGTTTCACGTGGAACTCGACACGTTTATCTCCACGAGAATATTTCATCGCATTCGTAATGACGTTATCAAATACTTGTGTCATCTTATCCGGATCTATTTCTGTGAAAATTGTCTCATTTGGAATTTCACGTACAAACGTTGTATCTTTCGCTGTCATTTCATGTCGATTTATAATTTTATTAATAAACATATTAAAGTCGACAATTTCTTTTGTAATTTGTTCTGTCTCATTATCCATTTTAGATAATTGAAGTAAGTCATTGACCAGTCGAATCATACGTTCTGTTTCTTCACGTGTAACTGAAAGGAACGATGGCGCAAGATTTTCATCTTTCCAAGCGCCTTCTTCAAGTGCTTCAATATAACTGTTCATTGATGTTAATGGCGTACGTAACTCGTGTGATACATTGGCAACGAATTCGCGACGTTCACGTTCCACTTGTTGTTGTTCTGTAACATCGTGTAATACGGCGATATAACCATTAACAAATCCCGTATCTTGTACAATCGTGCTAAAGTTGACACGTGCAATAATACCTTCTTCTTCGTTCATATCAATTAAGATACTATCATTATTCTCTTGAATTTCTTCTAACGAAAAATCGCCTTCTATTTTTAAAACATTTAGCATGTAATAACCAATGAGGTCTTCTTTCGCCATACCTAACATTTTAATCGCCATATCATTCACAATACGAATACGACCACGTCGATCCGTCGCAATGATACCATCACTCATATGTGTAATGACAGAATCGAGTCGACGTTTTTCACTTTCTGTATTCGCTTGGGCTTCTTGTACACGTTTAGAAAGGTTATTAAACGCAAGCGCAAGTTCACCAATTTCATCATTACCATAAATCTTAACACGCTGTGTATAGTTCCCTTTCGACATTTCAACTGTTTGGTTACGCATATCTGTAATCGGTCGCGTAATCGTTCGCGCAATAAAGAAACCGAGTATGACCGTGATAAATAAGGAAATAGCCGTACCAATAATAAAAATTTGATTGATATTGTTAAGCTGGTTATATACATCATTAATATTTGATTCTATGTAAATATTACCTATTACATCATTGCTATTCTTAACTGGCAAGTTGTAAATCCAAATCCGTTCTTTACCATTACCATAGTCTTTTAAGACGTTATGACTATTTGCTTCGCCAAGGGATATTGCTTTTTGAACAGAATTATCATTCACTTTTTGATTAATTAAGCTATGTGAAGATAACTTAGCTGTAGCCATTATAATTTGGTCTTTATCAATAAAACGGATTTCTTCAATCTCTTGGCGATTAGCGTATTCATTCAGTAGCGATTGAACTTCCTTTTGTGCATTTGAAGGATTATCTTTATAAATACGCTCAATATTGACTTCGAGTTGTGTCGCATATTGTTTAATATTCTTCATGAAATTATTAGTTAATTCTTTTTCTAAACTATTAGTGAAATACAGACCAATAATCTGCATTCCAATAATAATCAGTAAGACATAAACAATAACGAGTTTTGTGTGAAGGGATTGGAGTTGTTTCAGCCACTTCATCGTTTGCAACTCCTA
Source organism: Staphylococcus sp. HMSC070D05 (assembly GCF_001815595.1). NCBI lineage: Bacteria > Bacillati > Bacillota > Bacilli > Caryophanales > Staphylococcaceae > Staphylococcus > Staphylococcus sp. HMSC070D05. The sequence goes on from NZ_KV821155.1 coordinate 8,146, forward strand.
ATCATGTTGTTGGAGAAAGTATCCAACGCCTCGACGTGTCACAATATATTCTGGATGAGATGGATCGTCTTCAATTTTTTCTCTTAAACGACGAATGGTTACATCCACTGTACGTACGTCTCCAAAATAATCGTAGCCCCAAACCGTTTGTAGTAAGTGTTCACGTGTCATAACTTGACCCATATGTTTTGACAGATAGTGGAATAATTCAAATTCACGATGTGTTAATTCAATATCCTCACCACGTTTTTTAATTGAATAGGCATCGGGATAAACCACGATATCTTTAATCGCAATTTCATTCGTCGTACCTTCTGATTCTTGCGCAGGTTGAGCATAGTGACGTCTTAAGTTTGCTTTCACACGTGCAATTAATTCACGTGTACTAAATGGTTTCGTCACATAATCATCAGCGCCTAATTCAAGGCCCAATACTTTATCAATTTCTGAGTCTTTCGCTGTTAACATAATAATTGGCATTTCGTATTTTTTACGTACTTCACGACATACTTCCATGCCATCGCGACCAGGTAACATAATGTCTAACAATACGATGTCTGGCTCTTCTTCATAAATTAAATCGACGGCATCATTACCATCATAAGCGCAATGAACTTCATAGCCTTCTTTTTTTAAATTAAATTCTAAAATATCCGCAATTGGCTTTTCATCATCAACTACAACAACTTTTCTAGCCATATCTATAAACCTCATTTCTCAAATTGTAGTTTAAACCTTAATGTTTATTATATTTTGAGTAAAACATTAACTGTATTATATGGCGCTATCTTACGTCTTAACGCACGTTTATCTACTATATAATTTAACATTAATATTCACTTAATTCTATTTTCATATTTAAAATTATAGAATAACATTAATTTAAAGTTTACCACGCTCGTTTTATATTACAAATAAGTTGAGTTCCTTGAATATTGGACAAAAGTCGTAGGAAGATTGAAACGGTACATTGTTACAAAATGATGATAGCGGATAGTCGTTGAAAATTAAGAGTGATATATAAAAGATGTATAAAAAAAGAGAGAAATATTAAAAATATATTGCGACGTCATCTATTTGTAATACACACATCGTTTTACTCATGATAACGTCTATATATTTATAAAAATAAAGACGCCATATTAAAAAAGCATAAAAAAAATGCCTACCCTTTTGGATAAGCAATACGGTCTCGACGGGAATCGAACCCGCGATCTCCTGCGTGACAGGCAGGCGTGTTAACCGCTACACTACGAGACCTAAAATGGTGACTCCTACGGGACTCGAACCCGTGTTACCGCCGTGAAAGGGCGGTGTCTTAACCGCTTGACCAAGGAGCCTTTCTTAAGCACAAGATAGATTATAGCATAGCTTTTATTTTAAAGACAAGAACTTTTTTACATAATTTTAATATTTTTTTATAATTCCTTAATTTTTAGAAAAAAAGAGTTATATTGAAGGTAGATTACGTGAGAATATACGTTTTTTCTTTACTTTTACATTATCAATTCAAATTTAAATGATACGGTTATTATTATCTTATTTGATGTATATAAAAAACGTTGCTAAAGTGAGTCACTTTAACAACGTTAGATGTATACCAATAAATATTTTGTTATTAACGGACTTCGAAAAGCAACCCTCTCGTCAATCGTATGCTCATCTTAAAATCAAACATCGATTTACGCTCTTAGCACGTTATTGCTCTAGGTCTATACGCTTTTCTTACCATAATTTTTCTAATAGATTTGTTTGTTCACGGTCAGGGCCTACAGAGAAGATTGAAATATGAACGCCACATAATTCAGAAATACGTTCTAAGTATTTACGTGCGTTTTCAGGTAATTCTTCTAATGTACGACAACCTGTAATGTCTTCTGTCCAACCAGGTAATTCTTCGAAGATGGGTTTACAACGACGTAATTGGTCTAAGTTTGCTGGATATTCTGTGATTGTTTCACCATCTAACTCATATGCTGTACAGATTTTAACCGTATCTAAACCTGTTAAAACGTCAATAGAGTTAATAGATAAGTCTGTAATACCACTTACACGACGAGAGTGACGTAATACAACTGAGTCGAACCAACCTACACGACGAGGACGTCCTGTTGTCGTTCCATATTCGCGACCTACTTCTCTAATATGATGACCATCTTCATCGAATAATTCAGTAGGGAATGGACCATCACCTACACGAGAGGTATAGGATTTACATACACCGATCACTTTAGATACGAAAGTTGGACCCACACCAGTTCCAACTGTCACGTTACCTGCGACAGGATTACTTGACGTTACAAAAGGATATGTACCATGATCGATATCTAACATAACTCCTTGTGCACCTTCAAATAAAACTTTTTCATCAGCTACGAAAGCGTCATCTAAAATTTTAGCTGTATCTGTAACGAATTCTTTTAAACGTTGACCAGCGGCATAGTATTCATCGAATATTTCATCAAAGTGTGGACAAGTTTCATTAAACATCCCTTTGAAATATGCATTTTTAATCTCAATATTTTCTTTTAAACGTCTTTCAAATGTGTTTTTTTCTAATAAATCAGCCATACGAATACCAATACGCTGTGCTTTATCTACGTAAGCTGGTCCAATACCTTTTTTCGTTGTACCGATTTTATTATCGCCACGACGACGTTCTTCATATTCATCTTGTGCTAAGTGATACGGTAAAATGACTTGCGCACGGTTTGAAATACGTAGATTGTCTGTAGAAATACCACGTTCATTTAAAGCGTCTAATTCTTTTAATAATGCAACAGGATCTACAACTACGCCATTACCAATCACTGCTAATTTATCTTTATAAAAAATACCTGATGGTACTAAATGTAATTTGTATGTTTCTCCACCAAATTGAATGGTATGACCTGCGTTATTACCTCCTGAAAAACGCGCAATCACATCTGCTTGTTCTGCTAAGAAATCTGTAATTTTACCTTTACCTTCGTCTCCCCATTGTGTCCCAACTACTACGATTGATGACATGTGAGCACCTCCAAAGTTTTCTCAATTAACCACTAAGTATTCTATCAATACGTTTCATATAATGCAAGTAAAAATCGAACATTAAAAATAGCATTCATATCAATCAAATCAATACGTATATTTTATTAAAAAACCTTTAAAATTGTTAATTTATCAGTATTTCAAGGCAGTTTTACAAATGTTTAATACACATACTTCACTTAACTTTCCTTTTCAAAAATAAAATAAAAACCGTACATTATTATTGAAAATAATAATAATGTACGGTAAAAATTTTTTTAAGACATCTCTGCATGTGCATAATCAATGTCTGTAAATTTATTATATTGTTTCATAAAGTGTAACTTCACTGTGCCTGTAGGGCCGTTACGTTGTTTAGCAATAATAATTTCAATCTCACCATTATCATCATTGGATTGAGGTTCGAAATGCGTACTATCTTCATCTTCTTCACCATCGCCTCGATTATAGTAATCATCACGATACAAGAAAGCAACAATATCTGCGTCTTGCTCAATTGATCCTGATTCACGAATATCACTCATCATAGGTCGTTTATCTTGACGTTGTTCTACGCCACGAGATAACTGACTCAGTGCGATAACGGGACATTCTAATTCACGAGCGATGGCTTTTAACGTACGTGAGATTTCAGAGACTTCTTGTTGTCTATTATCTGAAAAACGTGAGCCACTACCTTGAATAAGTTGTAAATAGTCAATCACAATCATATCAAGGCCATATTCTTGTTTAAGACGACGACATTTTGAGCGTAAATCTGTAATACGAATTCCTGGTGTATCATCAATAAAAATCTTTGTTCTCGATAATTTACCAACTGCAATCGTAAATCGATTCCAATCTTCTTCTGTCATTGTCCCTGTTCTTAAACGGTTAGAATCTACATTTCCTGAACTACAAATCATACGTGTCGCAAGTTGATCGGCACCCATTTCAAGTGAGAAAATACCTACTGTATAGTTATCTTCATGAGTGGCTACTTTTTGAGCGATATTAAGTGCGAAGGCAGTCTTACCTACAGAAGGACGGGCTGCTAAAATAATTAAATCATTTCTATTAAAGCCCGCAGTCATCTGGTCTAAATCGCGGTATCCAGTAGGAATACCTGGCGTTTGCCCACTATTTTGATCAAGTTCTTCTGCAGTCTCATATACTTGACCTAAGACATCTCTAATATCTTTAAATCCATCACTTTGACGGTTTGCTGAGAGTTCAAGAATACGTTTTTCAGCATCACTTAAAATAGCATCTAATTCAAGCTCATTATTATACCCATCATTTGCAATGCTATCAGCTGTTTGAATTAATCGACGTTTAAGCGCAAGATTAGCAACTATATTTCTATAGTATTCAATATTACGTGTCGTCGGTACATTATTCGATAATTCAGCTAAATATTGAGGGCCACCAGCCTCACTTAACGTACCTTCTTTCGTTAATTGTTCCATTAACGTGACTACATCAATCTCATGAGCATCTTCGTTTAAATTCATCATTGCTCTGAAGATGTGTTGGTGTGCACCTCTATAAAACGACTCAGGAAGTAATACCTCCTGAGTCGAACCTATTAATTCTGGATCTAAAATAATTGCACCTAAGACAGACTGTTCAGCTTCATTGTTATGGGGCATTTGTTTTTGATCATACATATTATCCATCAATCATTACACCCATCCATCTTAAAATTTTCGACATGCTAGTGCAACATTATCTCTATTTCTATGAATTGCTTTTAAAAGAGTGGACTACCTATCTGTGTCCCAAATCTTTTTATTTTTCTACAGTGTGTACGCGAATTGTACCTTCAACTTCTTTGTCTAATTTAACAGGTACATTAGTATAACCTAACGCGTGAATACCGTGTGGTAAATCCATTTTACGTTTATCAATTTTAATATCGTGTTGATTTTTTAATGCATCAGCAATTTGTTTTGTACTAATAGAACCAAACAATTTACCACCTTCACCAGTTTTAGCACTTACTTCAACTTCGATATCTTCTAATTTTGCTTTTAATGCTTTAGCATCATCGATTTCTTGTTGTCTATTCGCTTCAGCACGTTTATTTTGTTGTTCTAATTGTTTTAAATTGCCTGGTGTTGCTTCAACAGCATAGTTATTTTTTAATAAAAAGTTATTTGCGTAACCTACTGGCACGTCTTTAACTTCACCTTTTTTACCTTTACCTTTAACATCTTGTGTAAATATTACTTTCATGTATCTTCACTCCTACTCATTTGTTCAGTAATTGCTTGTTGTAATTGCTCGATTGCTTCTTCTATAGTGACACCTTTTATTTGCGTTGCAGCATTTGTTAAGTGACCTCCGCCACCTAAGGCTTCCATTGTTAATTGAACATTAATACCGCCTAATGAACGTGCTGAAATGCCAATAAGATTATCTTCACGTTTCGCTACAACGTAAGAAGCTTCAATACCTTCTAAACTTAACAATTCATCCGCTGCTTGTGCAACTGTTACAGGATGATATATTTTGTCATTAGAACCGTGAGCAATTGCGACACCATGTTCTTGAACTTCCACAGTACGTATCAATTCAGAACGATTAATATACGTTTCAACATCATCTTTAAGGAATTGTTGCGTTAAGATTGTATCCGCACCATGCGCACGTAAATAACTTGCCGCATCAAACGTTCTTGAGCCTGTTCGTAATGTAAAATTACGTGTATCGACAATAATACCTGCATACATAATTGTAGATTCTAAACGTGATAAACGTTGTTCTGTTGGCTGATATTCTAATAACTCTGTGACAAGCTCTGCAGTTGAACTTGCATAAGGTTCCATATAAACGAGTAATGGATTTGAAATAAAGCTTTCTCCACGTCTATGATGATCAATGACTACTTTACGATTCGCTTTATTTAGAATATTTTCATCTAATACCATTTCAGGTTTATGTGTGTCTACCACAACAACCGTTGTTTTTGACGTCATCATATCCCAAGCTTCATCAGATGTCACAAATCGTTCTTTCAATTCAGGTTTTTTATCAATTTCTTCCATCACACGACTTAATGTTGGATCGATATCTTCTTCATTAAGTACCACATATGCTTCTAAATTATTCATTGACGCAAATCGAGATACTCCAATAGCTGCTCCAATCGCATCTAAGTCGGGACGTTTATGTCCCATAATAATCACTTTGTCGCCTTCAGTTAAGATATCTTTCAATGCGTGAGAGATAACACGTGCTCTAACACGTGTTCGTTTTTCCATCGGGTCAGTCTTACCTCCGTAAAAACGGACATTACCATTCATGTTTTTAATTGCAACTTGGTCTCCTCCACGACCTAAGGCTAAATCAAGTCCTGATTGAGATAATTCACCAAGTTCAATTAAATCTTCGGTGCCTTCACCAACGCCAATACTTAATGTCAATTGTGCACGATAGCCTACACTTTTTTCACGTAACTGACTTAGAATTTCAAAATTAGAATCTTCTATTTCTGCTAAGATTTTTTGGTTTAAATAAGCTACGAATTGATCTGAACTATAACGTTTAAAATAAATGTTATATTCAGTTGCCCATCGACTAATAATACGTGTCACCATTGAGTTGATTTCAGAACGTTGTGTGTCATTCATATTTTGTGTAATTTCATCGTAGTTATCTAAAAACAACGTTGCAATGATAGGCTTTGATTCTTCATATAATTCATTTGTATGTACCTCTTCTGTAATATCGAAGAAATATAAACAATGCTCTTCTTCAGAATAACGCACATGATAATGGTACTGACCATGTTCGATTTCTATTTCTTGTACTCTTTCAAGTTGCTTAAGAATATTCGGAAAAACTTCATTGACTGGTTCTGAGATGACATTCGTTTCTAGATGTTCAGACATATATTGGTTGATCCATTCGATGTGATCGTCAGCATCAATCACAACTAAGCCAATTGGCATGCGTTTAATTGCTTTATTATTTCCTGCTGAAATATGACCACTCAGATTATCCACATAATTATCCATTTTTGATAATGCTTGTTTAATCAATACCGCACTAATCACGATCATAATGATTAAAGCAATCGCCGTAAACGTTGCAATTAAAGGTTTAAATATAAACCCTACGATAACAATTGCAATTGCCGTAAGCACCATCAAAATATAAGGAATAAGCAATGCTTTTTTAGTGGATTGACGGTTCATTCTTCCACCTCTATTCACTTTTTAAAGTCATTTTTTAATCATTCGTTTTAAGTTAATTCCTAAATCAAGTACGCCAAGTAATGATACGATATGCGTAAAGGGTGAAATAACTGTCCCCACGACCATTAATAATATAGATACCGCATCAGGTAAGCGTTTGGCCTTTCCAAAGAAATGAATCAAACTCAATCCTTGGATATACATTAATAATGATAACACAACTTCGAAATTTAATACGATACTTTGAAATATACTTGGTTTCATCGCAAACATCACACATACTAGCACAATCATGTAAATCCATAATAATGTGCGATTCATCTGCCAAGCAAATAAAGGTCTAAACATAGGTGTTGCTACTTTGAATTTACGTAAAATTGGAAATGTAATGATGATATTCATTAAAACTAAAAGAAAAACAATAATAATGATGTAACTTGGAAGTTGAACAGCCATTTGACGAAATCCTTCTTCTAAGATGCTCTTATAATCTGATTCAACGCCTGAATTTACAATCGCATTGTTCATTGCGTCTTTTGCTGGTTTAATCAATACTTCGGTATTTGGAATCTTTTTGAACGCTTGTAATAACATAAATGCAATTAACGTCACAATACTTATATACATTGTTGTAATATATAAAATGCGTTCTTTAGATGTACGTTCTTTTAATAATTGGCCAATTACAAAACTTAGTAATAAAACTAGAATCATGGCACTTAATACAAAGGTATTCCCTAATAAGGTCGTGATGACTACAGTGAGTAAAGCTCCAATTCCAAATGTAGCAATTGATTTATGCCACATGATAATCCCTGGAATGGTAGCGAATAAACATAGAATCAGACCCATTATTGGCAATACATACGTAACTAAAGCAACTGCTACAAGCACGATAGTTCCTATAATCATTGCTTTAGGATGTACTTTTGAAAACACATTCGCCACTCCTATACTTTTTTTGACTATAAGGTCTATTTTACCTTCTATATTCAAATTAAACAAATGTGTTAACTGTTCTCTTATCTATTATTTTCGTTTGAATTTCGAAACTTTTAAAAAGTGATACAAGTTAGGCGCCCAGTCATTAAAATTAAGTAAAAAACCATCGTGGCCTACGTTGTCTGGCACAAAAAAGTGACGATGATATTTAAAACGTTCTCCTACTGCTCTTACTTGATCATCTGGATATAACAAATCATCTGTAAAGCCCATCGTTAGTACTTTCGTATTTAAAGATTGGAAGACCTCATCCACATCATCGCGCTGACGATCAAGATGATGACTATCTAAGACATTCAACATCGTTAAATAACACGATAAATCGTAAGATTCTTTAAACTTATTACCTTGATGACGTTGATAATTGACTACTTCATCTGGTGTGAAACGTGCGTCATAACTTTTTGAAGAGCGATATGTTAAGAATCCAAGTTGTCTTGCAATACTAAGTCCCTCTTTACCTCCAATATGAATCGCTTCACGTGCAATTTCATTGAAAGCACGACTATATGAAGAGGTTTTATCTGTAGCTGCTAAGATGACTGCCTTATCTACTTCGAATCGATGATTGTATAATAATTCCATCACTTGCATGCCACCTAAACTGCCACCAATTAAAATATCAATTTTAGTAAATCCAAGGGCCTTTATTCCTAATTCAATTGCCTTAACGATATCTCTTAATGTTATTGTTTTAGGAAAGTGAGAATCGTTTAAAGGGGAGCTTGAACCAAAAGGACTTCCAATAACATTAAAAGTAAGAAACTGATAATCGTATATCGGCATATAACCACCATCAATGATTTCGCGCCACCATCCAGGATGTTCATCTGTACCATAAGTTAAATGATTACCAGTCAGAGCATGACAAACCACAACAAGCGGTTGTCCCGAATAACCTACGTGCTCATAACGTAATTTTAGATTCTCAATCGTTTCACCTGATTCCGTTGTAAAAGCACCTAAATTTAATGTATCTACTGTATAATTTGTCATGCTATGCCTCCTTAGAATAAAAAAATCGCTTCTACTCTTAATTTTAAAAGTATGAAGCGATAATACTTTAGTACTTATCATTCGAGTATCTCGTTGGTTGTAGCACCGTACAAATGATTTGTCGGTTGCTGAAGCTTCATAGGGCCAATTCCCTCTACTTCTCAAAATAAGAATATCTATATATTGATTGAATTGTTTAATTTAAACTTATTTTAATACAATTGTCTAGTTAACTTCAATGCGCAGTAAATAAATGAATTAAAAGAACCATCGTATACCTGCAATGAATACAATACCTACAATAATAGTGATGGTTAGACTACGCGTCACAACTGCGATAATGACTGTAGGAATGGTTGCTACAATGAATGGAATATTTAATTCAAAGTCCTGCATGCCTTTATGTTGAACGATAAAACTATCAATAACTAGCGCAGTGAATAATGAAATCGGAATAAATGACAGCCATTTGATGACTGTTTCTGACAGGTGAATACGTGAAATCATTAAAAATGGTACGACACGTACAATTAATGTCACTAATCCACATAAAACGATGAGTAAAAGCATATGTCCAGTTATCGTCATCGATCCATCACCACCCCAAGTGTTGCAGCACAAATTGATGTAACAAGAATGGCTACATAAGATGGCATAAACCAACTTAAAATGAACATCATTACAATAACGAACGCAATTAATACGATATATATACTTACTTTGGAACGTGTAATCGTTTCAAATTGAGCCATAGCTAAGAAAATAAACATGGCTGTAATCGCAAAGTCTAATCCTAACATTTCAGGATGAGAGATGTATTTCCCAAAGACTGCCCCTAACACACAAGCTATTGCCCAAAATGAATAAGCAGTAATATTTAATCCATGTAACCATCGATCATTAATTGTTTCCCCTTTTAAGTGTGGTGTTATAGCAACGCCAAATGTCTCATCAGTAAGAATAGAAGACAAAGCTAAGCGATTCCATATACCATAATCTTTATAATTAGGTGATAATGTCATAGACAATAAAAAGAAGCGGGAGTTCACAATTAACGTTGTTAACACGATTGCTGATATCGGTGTACCAGTAATGACTAAAGCACAAATAATAAATTGTGATGCGCCTGCATAAACCAGTAAACATAACAGAAGAATTTCTAGAACACTAAAATGCTGAGAAGCTGCCACGATGCCAAATGATAGTCCTATACCGATGTATCCTAGTAGTGTTGGAATACATTCTTTGACCCCTTGTTGAAATGTTACATGTGACGTCATTTTAGCTCCCCCTTTATATATATGTATTTTTAAATTGACTATATAGTTAATTAAATTTAGTCTAATATAATCTAAGAAGCGCTTCAATATTTTTAGACATCCGTTTGAGTGAGGTTAGAGAGAGGGATGCTTTAAAATAGTGATACTTCAACACTTTAAAAATATCAGAAATTTTTGACATTTTTTAAAGTTACCTCTCTTAGAGATGTCTTATTTTAATAAAAAAATAAATAAAGCGATAGAGGACTAAGTCACTCTATCACTTTATTAGTTGAATTATATTTAATTATTCGTTGACTGGACGAATTTCTGTTTTGCCGCCCATAAATGGTACAAGTGCTTCTGGAATTGTAATTGAACCATCTTCGTTTTGGTAGTTTTCTACGATAGCTGCAAATGTACGACCTACTGCAAGTCCACTACCATTTAATGTGTGTGCTAATTCTGGTTTAGAAGAAGCATCACGTTTGAAACGAATGTTAGCGCGACGAGCTTGGAAATCAGTACAGTTTGAGCAAGAACTAATTTCTTTGTAGTCATTATAACTTGGTAACCATACTTCTAAGTCATATGTTTTACTTGCGCTGAAACCAATATCTCCAGTACATAAGATCACGCGACGATATGGTAATTTTAATTCTTCTAAAATTGCTTCAGCATTTTGAGTCATATCTTCTAATGCGTTCCAAGAATCTTCAGGTTTTTCAAAACGCACCATTTCAACTTTATCAAATTGATGCAAACGAATTAAACCTCTTGTATCTCTACCAGCTGATCCCGCTTCACTACGGAAACATGCAGTTTGACCAGTGAATTTTTCTGGTAACACACCAGGTTGGATAATTTCATTTCTATAGAAGTTTGTTAATGGAACTTCTGCAGTTGGAATTGTATATAAGCCTTCTTTTTCAACTTTGAATAAATCTTCTTCAAATTTAGGTAATTGACCTGTGCCAAACATTGTATCTGCATTTACCAACTGAGGTGTCATCATTTCAGTATAACCATGTTGTGTTGTATGTTTTGTTAACATATAGTTCATTAATGCACGTTCTAGTAATGCACCGTCTTTAGTTAAATAAACGAAGCGCGCACCTGATACTTTTGCAGCACGTTCGAAATCAGCCATTTTTAATTCTTCTACTAAATCCCAGTGCGCTTTTGGTTCAAAATCAAAGTCACGAGGCGTACCCCATTTTTTTAATTCAACATTTTCAGTGTCATCAGCACCTTGTGGTACGTCGTCTGCAATTAAGTTTGGAATACGAATTAAGATATCACGAATTTTGTTATCTACTTCATTTAATTTTGCATCATTTTCTTTAATTTCATCGCCTAATTCACGCATTTCTTTAATGACGTCATCAGCATTTTCTTTGTTACGTTTTTTTTCAGCGATTTGATCACTTACTTTGTTACGACGTGCTTTCATTTCTTCTGTTTTACCTATTAAGTCACGACGTTGATTATCTAATTCTAATACTTCATCAACAACCTTTGAATCATCTCCTCGTAATTCAATTTTGCTCTTAACCTTGTCCGTTTCGTCCCTGAATTGCTTGATGTCTAACATATCATATTCATCCTTCCAAAAAATTTATATTGAGTGACTATAGCGATTTAAAATAAAAAAAGACCACATCCCCATACAAGGGACGTGGTCTACGCGTTGCCACCCTATTTAACAATTTAATTAAATAAACTAAATTGCACTCCACTATCGATAACGGTTAAAACCGATTGTTCAATATAAGTAGGTAGATTCACATAACAATTAATTACTTGTTTACACTCACCACAAGCTCTCTGAAATTAATCCCCTTATGTTACTTGGCCTACGAACAATACTTTATTAACTTAATTTTAATATAGCAAAGTCATATATAATTTTCAAGCAGTTATCCCATTCAAATTTAACAAACCACATACGTTAATATTCTATCAATTTTAGCATTTATAAATTTATTTAAAATAGTGTTGACGAAACGCTTAAGCAGGTATAATATTTTCTATTGTATTTAAAATGCACATGATATTTTCGCTTGTCTTAATAACTCATCATATCATTGATTTAATATATAGAAGTTATGACTTTCGAATCTAAATAGGGAGGATTCATCATATGGAAACATTAACTAATGTGACAATTCCTAAACGTAATGACGAAACACATAAAGGTGATTATGGAAAAATTCTTTTAATTGGTGGTAGTGCAAATTTAGGCGGCGCAATCATGTTAGCTGCACGTGCATGTCTTTTTAGTGGAAGTGGTTTAATTACTGTAGCTACACATCCTACTAATCATGCAGCCATTCATTCACGTTGCCCTGAAGCAATGGTAATAGATATTAATGATACTAAAATGTTAACAAAAATGATTGAGAATACAGATAGTATTTTAATTGGACCAGGTCTTGGCGTTGATTTCAAAGGAAATAATGCGATTACTTTCTTACTACAAAATATTCAACCTCACCAAAACTTAATTGTAGATGGTGATGCAATTACAATATTTTGTAAACTTAAACCTGACATTCCTACATGTCGTGTTATCTTTACACCACATCAAAAAGAATGGGAACGTCTAAGTGGTATTCCTATTGAAGAACAAACATATGAAAGAAATAGAGAGGCTGTGGATAAATTAGGCGCTACTGTAGTACTAAAAAAACACGGTACAGAAATCTTCTTTAAAGATAAAGAATACAAATTACCCATTGGTACACCTGCAATGGCTACAGGTGGTATGGGAGATACATTAGCTGGTATGATTACAAGTTTTGTAGGTCAATTTGATAGTTTACAAGATGCCGTTACTAGCGCAACTTATATTCACAGTTATATTGGGGAACAACTTTCTGAAAAAATGTACGTCGTACCCCCTTCAAAATTAATTAGTCAAATTCCTTATGTAATGAAAGAATTAGAAAGATAAATAACGAAAATAAGACTTCCCTATATGTGGGAAGTCTTATTTTTACATTTAATTCTGATCTGAATCATTCTCAATATCTTCATTTACACGATCCATGAAATCTTGTCTTACTTCGCTGCGTTCATCATCTTCATCAGATTCAGTATGCAACGCGTTACCAGGTGTCGTATCATCTATCACTTGTTCATTTGGACGTTCTGTCGTTTGAGCACTCGCATGTTCTGTTTGTTGTGCCGCTTCCGTTGCAGCTTCATCTTCAGTTTTATCAATGACTTTCGCAACGGTTGATACGGCTTGATTATCGCCTAATTTCATTAATCGCACACCTTGTGTGGCACGGCCATTTTGAGAAATATCTTCAACTTGTAGACGAATAATAATGCCACCATCTGTTACAATCATTAAATCTTCTTGACCGCTTACCGTTGTAATACATACAACGTTACCATTACGTTCTGTAATTTTAGCTGTTTTTATTCCTTTACCGCCACGATTAGATAAACGATATTCACTTACAGGTGTCCGTTTACCATAACCTTTTTCAGTCACAACTAGAACCTCATCTTCACTTTCAGCATAGGCTACGTCTAAACCTACGACTACATCATTTTCTCTCAGAGAAATACCTTTCACACCTGAAGCTGTACGACCTAGTGGGCGTAAACTATTTTCAGGGAATCGAATTAATGAGGCATGTGCTGTACCAAGTAAAATATCTTGTTTACCATCAGTAAGACGGACTGCGATCAATTCATCATCTTCTTTAAAGCCAATCGCAATTTTACCATTCTTATTAATATGGGAGAAGTTACTTAATGCAGAACGTTTAACAATACCTTTTTTAGTAGCAAAGACTAAGAAACTGTTCTCATCTTCTAAATCTCTTACGGCTATCATCGTACTAATCACTTCATCATTTTCAAGCTCAATCGCATTAATGACGGGAATCCCTTTAGATTGACGAGATAATTCAGGTACTTCGTATCCTTTCAACTTATAAACACGGCCTTTATTCGTAAAGAATAAAACATTATCATGTGTACTTAATGTTACAAGTTGACTAACAAAGTCTTCTTCTAAAGTATTCATACCTTGTACACCTCGTCCACCTCTATTTTGTGATCGATATGTAGATACAGGTAAACGTTTAATATAGTTATTATGACTTAAAGTGATGACGATTTGTTCTTCAGGGATTAAGTCTTCATCTTCTAAGTGATCTAAACCACCCAATTGAATTTCAGTACGACGTTCATCACCGAAACGTTCTTTAATTTCTGTAAGCTCATCACGAACAAGTTGAAGTAACACATCTTCATTTGCTAAGATCTCTTCTAATTCTGCAATATAACTTAATAATTCATTATACTCTTTTTCAATTTTATCGCGCTCTAACCCGGTTAAACGACGTAAACGCATATCTAAAATGGCTTGAGCTTGACGTTCTGACAATTTAAAACGTTCTTGTAATGTTTCCATTGCCACTTTATCTGTGTCAGACTCACGAATAATAGAAATAATTTCATCAATGTGATCAAGCGCAATTCTTAAACCTTCTAAGATATGTGCACGATCTTTCGCTTTTTTCAAATTGTATTCTGTACGACGACGTACAACTGTTTTTTGATGTTCTAAATATTCAACAAGCGCTTCTTTTAAGTTAATTAATTTAGGTCGGCCATTCACAAGCGCAATCATATTTACACCAAATGATGTTTGTAGTGGTGTATGTTTATATAAATTATTTAAAATAACATTTGCATTGGCATCTTTACGTACATCAATAACCACTCTTACCCCTGTACGTAAACTTGTTTCGTCACGAAGATCTGTGATGCCTTCAATTCTTTTCTCACGCGCTAATTCTGCAATTTTCTCAATCATTCTTGCTTTATTCACTTGATATGGAATTTCAGTCACAACAATACGCTGACGGCCGCCACCACGTTCTTCTATTGATGCACGTGCACGCATTTGAATCGATCCACGACCAGTTTCATAGGCACGTCTAATGCCACTTTTACCTAAGATTAAGCCAGAAGTTGGAAAATCAGGACCTTGAATATCTTCCATCAATTCTGAGATTGTGACATCAGGATTTTGACTTAAACGTAAGACGCCGTCAATGACTTCTGTTAAATTATGTGGCGGAATATTTGTAGCCATACCAACCGCAATACCTGAAGCACCATTCACTAAAAGGTTAGGGAAACGAGAAGGTAAGACTTCGGGCTCTCTTTCTGTACCATCATAGTTATCTAAGAAATCAATAGTATCTTTATTGATATCACGTAACAGTTCTAATGTGATTTTGGTCATTTTTGCTTCGGTATAACGCATTGCTGCAGCACCGTCACCATCCATTGAACCAAAGTTACCTTGACCATCAACAAGAGGATAACGATAGCTAAAGGTTTGTGCCATTCTTACCATAGCATCATAAATTGAAGAGTCGCCGTGTGGATGATATTTCCCCATAACGTCCCCAACAATACGTGCTGATTTTTTATAAGGTTTGTCTGGAGTCATTCCTTGTTCATTTAGACCATATAAAATACGACGATGTACAGGTTTTAAACCATCACGTACATCTGGTAATGCACGTGAAACGATAACGCTCATCGCGTAGTCTAAAAATGATTCGCGCATTTCGTTGGTTATATTTCTTTCATTAATTCTTGATTGTGGTAGAGAATCAGCCATCAAGATATCCTCCTTTTATAGTCAGTTCACATTAAGTTAAATTAGAAATCTAAATTAGCATAAACTGCATTATCTTCGATAAATTGTCTACGATTTTCAACAACGTCACCCATTAACATTTCAAATGTTTGATCCGCTTCTACTGCATCTTCAAGTTTTACTTGTAACATCATACGATTTTCAGGATTCATTGTTGTTTCCCATAATTGATCGGCATTCATTTCACCTAAACCTTTGTAACGAGAAATCTGCCATTTTGGCGTAGGATTTAGTTCAGCTTTTAATTTATCCAATTCACGATCGTTAAAGACATAATATTTTTGTTTACCTTGTGTTAGCTTATACAATGGTGGTTGAGCGATGTATACATACCCAGCCTCAATTAATGGACGCATAAATCTGTAGAAGAATGTAAGTAATAATGTACGAATATGCGCACCATCTACATCAGCATCTGTCATGATAACAATCTTATGATAACGAGCTTTAGAAATATCAAACTCGCCACCTATGCCTGTACCAAATGCTGTAATCATTTGACGGATTTCATTGTTATTTAAAATACGATCTAAACGTGCTTTTTCCACATTTAATATTTTACCTCTCAACGGTAAAATAGCTTGTGTTTTTGAGTCACGACCTTCTTTTGTAGACCCCCCGGCAGAGTCACCTTCAACTAAGAAAATTTCACTTTCATCAGGATTTTTACTTGAACAGTCTGCCAGTTTACCAGGTAAACTTGAAATTTCTAATGCTGATTTACGTCGTGTCACTTCACGCGCTTTTTTAGCTGCTACACGTGCTCTTGACGCCATAATTCCTTTTTCAACAATGACTCTTGCAACATTTGGATTCTCATATAAAAAGCGTTCAAAGTGTTCTGAAAATAATCGATCCACGATTTGACGTACTTCAGAGTTACCTAATTTCGTCTTCGTTTGTCCTTCGAATTGTGGATTACCATGTTTTACAGATACGACTGCTGTTAAACCTTCACGTGTATCTTCACCTGAAAGACGTTCTTTATCATCTTTAATAATCTTACTTTGAGTACCATAACTATTTAAGACACGTGTAAGTGCACGTTTAAAACCATCTTCATGTGTACCACCTTCATATGTGTGGATATTATTCGCATAAGATAATAAGTTCGTCGCATAACCACTATTGTATTGTATTGCAATTTCTACTTCGATATCCTCTTTTGACTGATGAATATAAATAGGTTCTTCATGAATAGGTTCTTTATTTTCATTCAGTAATTCAACGTAAGATTTAATACCACCTTCATAATGATAGGTATCTTCACGTTGTTCTTCATCTTCACGTTCATCTCTTAGCGTAATTGAAATACCTTTATTTAAGAATGCTAATTCTCTAATACGTTTTTGAAGTGTTTCATAGTTATAAACTGTTGTTTCTGAAAAGATTTCACTATCTGCTTTAAAGCGAATCACTGTACCTGTTTTATCCGTACTACCTACTTCTTTAAGATCAAATTGAGGCACGCCTTTTTTGTATGCTTGATGATAAATAGTTTCATTACGGTGTACATACACTTCTAAATCTTGTGATAACGCATTTACTACAGATGAACCTACACCATGTAGTCCACCAGATACTTTGTATCCGCCACCACCGAATTTACCTCCGGCATGAAGTACAGTCAGAATAACTTCTACTGCGGGACGTCCCATTTTTTCTTGAATATCGACAGGAATACCACGACCATTGTCAGTCACTTTAATCCAGTTGTCATTCTCAATCACTACTTCAATTTGATTCGCATATCCAGCTAGCGCTTCGTCAATACTGTTATCAACGATTTCCCATACCAAATGATGCAAACCTCTTTCTGAAGTTGAACCAATATACATACCAGGGCGTTTACGTACCGCTTCAAGTCCTTCTAATACCTGTATTTGTCCAGCGCCATAATTATCTGTGTTGTTTACATCTGACAATGTATCCACCATCACTTTCTATTACTTAATAATTTCACCTTGATTAATTCGGTAAAGTTTCGCATTATTCATGATTTCATGATCAATACCGTCTACCGATGTAGTTGTTACGAATGTTTGTACTTTATGTTGAATTGTACTGAGTAAATGCGTCTGACGAGAATCATCAAGTTCACTTAAGACATCATCTAATAATAAAATCGGATATTCTCCGACTTCAATGTTCATTAATTCTATTTCCGCTAGTTTAATTGATAAAGCTGTTGTTCTTTGTTGACCTTGAGATCCATATGTTTGGGCATCCATGTCATTCACATTAAATCCTAAGTCATCTCTATGTGGACCATACAAACATACTGCTCTATCCATTTCACGTTGTTGATATTCATTCAATAACGTGATGACTTCATCCAATAATTCATTCTTATTTTTACTTGTATCGCTAAGTTTAATACTTGGTAAATATTTTAGAGATAATGTTTCACGTTGGTTCGTAATACCAGCGTGGATAGGTTGTGCTAAAGCCTCTAATTCTTCAATAAATTGCTCACGTCTTAAAGTGACATTAAGTGCATATTGTGCAAATTGTTGATTTAAAACTTCTAGCATTGTTTTATCAGTTTTTTGACCAAGTTGTAACTGCTTAAGATAATTATTTTTTTGTTTGAGAATACGTTGATATTGAGCTAAATCGTTGAGATATACTGCCGAAATTTGCCCTAATTCCATATCTATAAATCGTCTTCTAATTTGAGGAGAACCTTTAACAATATTTAAGTCTTCAGGTGCAAAAAGAACCACATTTAGATGTCCAACATACTGTGTGAGTCGACTTTGTTCCAAGTGGTTCACTTTAACTTGTTTACCTTTTTTAGTTATATACATCGTTAATGGCATGGTTCCATGTCTATAACTTAGCTCACCCTCTATTTTAGCATACTCAGAGTTAAACCGTATAAGTTCCTTATCATTGGAGGTTCGATGACTTTTAGCTAAAGCAAGGACGTAAATTGATTCAAGTAAATTTGTCTTTCCCTGTGCATTTTCTCCAATAAGAATATTCACTTCAGGATGACAATTTAACGTAACTGCTTCATAGTTACGATAGTTTTCTAATTGGAGTGTTTTAAGCTTCATTGCTCACCTTGATGAATAATAATAAATGAATCGATATCTGGAATATCAGGGAAATCGATACGATCTTGGTCAGCTAGCTTTTTTCCACGACGTGTTTCACGTTCGCCATTTAATAAAACGTCGTAATCTTGTAAGAACCATTTTGCTTGTCCACCTGATTCAATGATACCTTCTGTTTTAAGAAATTGACCTAACGTAATCTCGCCTTCAACTATTACTTCTTGAACCAAAATAATCACTCCATTTCTTTATATATCATTACTATATTATACCTTTTTCAAGAATAAATTTCATTTAAAATGAAGTATGAAACCGTTTACTTTAAAATAAGTTTTTATTATTTTAAATTGTTATGTAAAAAATAGATCATTTTTTGAAATGATGACAAAAATAATCAGAGATAATATCTCATTTTTTAATTTTAAGGCCTATTTTAGCGAATATAATGAGTTTTAGATAAAAACCTACGTTTTACTTAATTTAGCTTCACTATGAACCTCTCAGATAGTTTAAAATTACTGTTTTAATCAATAAAAAAGTAGAACAGCCATTCAATAAGAACTCTGTCCTACTTTAATTTTGTAATTACTCTTTAATCACTAGTATGTTCTGATTGGTAAAATGAGTTGAGTGACTGAATCATCTGCTTTTGGTTTTAAGATAAATGGTTTCATCGTACCAAAGAATTCTACTTCAACTTCATCATTATCAATTGCTTTTAATGCGTCCATCATATATTTTGAGTTGAATGAAATTTTCAAATTGCCACCTTCAACATCAGTTGCTGTAACTTCTTCTTTGACTGTACCGATTTCTGGTGATGTAGATGATAATTCTATAACCTCATTTCCAGTACTTAATTTAATTACGTTATTTCCGCCTTCACGTGCAAGTAATGACGCACGATCTATCGCATGATAAAACTCTCCGTTATCTAATCCTAATTTGATTTCATAGTTTTCAGGGAACAGACGTGTTGTATCAGGATAGTGACCTTCTAATAAACGTGAAATAAAGTTCACGTTACCGACCTTAAATAATACTTGATTAGAGGCAAAGAAGATATCAATGTCTTCATCGTTATCACTCATAATTTTATTTAATTCAGATAATGCTTTACCTGGAATAATAACATTTTTGTTTTCTGATTCATCTTCAAGCTTTAATTTTCTTACAGCCAAACGATGTGAATCAGTAGCAGTGCATATTAATTCATTATCTTGTATAAGCCAGTTCACACCAGTTAAAACTGGGCGTGTTTCTGAGGTGGACACTGCAAAGTTTGTTTGCGCAATGATGTTTTTAAGTACTTTTACAGATAATTGAATTGCATCATCACGTGATACTTGTGGTAACAATGGATATTGTTCAGGATCTAAACCACTTAAATTAAATTCTGAATGTCCTGATGTGATAAGCGTTTGGAACTGTTCATTTGTTGATAATTTAACATCTTTGCCTGGTAATTTTTTAATGATGTCGACAAAGAAACGACCAGGAAGAACCACTGATCCAGTTTCAGTAATGTCAACAATATCTTCTCCATCTACTTGTTTAGGAATCGTGATTTCAATTGAAATTTCTGAGTCAGAACCAGTTAAGATAACGTTATTATCTTTAGCATCAATTTTGATACCTGTTAAAATTGGTAAAGTTGTTCTTGGTGAGATTGCCTTTAATGTGTCATTCAATTGCGTAATAAAGTAATCTCTTTTTATTGTAAATTCCATTATTAATTTAAACTCCTTCCAGTCGTTTATACTTAAATTATATAGGTTTTAAAATCATAGTAATAGTAGTAGGGCTTGTGGATTAGTGGATATCTAACGAAACACCTTTGATATCAAAGTTATGCACATGTGGATAAGTTGTTAATGATGTGTATTACTTTTTCACATTATCCACAATTTAACAGTTTCTAAATCCGTGCTATATTTATCAAATTATTTAGAAGCATAGTCATCTTTGATATTGAATGTCATATTTTAGCAGCACTGTTATATAACAGATTCATATTTCCTATTACTGTTTACGTATTTCTTTTTCTAAATCTTCGACTTCTTGCTTGAAAATTGGATCCGCCTTAATATCTTTCGAAATTTTTTCGTGTGCGTGAATCACTGTAGTATGATCGCGTCCTCCAAATTCCTCACCAATTTTTGGTAATGAAAAATCAGTTAATTCTCTAGATAGATACATTGCGATTTGTCGTGGATATGCAATCGACTTTGTTCTTTTCTTAGCACTAAAATCTTCGATGCGTACATTGTAGTAATGTCCAACTATTTTTTGAATATCTTGAATCGAGATTTTTTTAGATTTAGGAACTTGAATAATATCTTTTAATGCTTCAGCAGCAAGTTCTGTTGTAATCGGTTTACCTTGTAATTTTGAATAAGCAAGTAAACGTGTTAAAGCTCCTTCAAGTTCACGGATGTTTGATTGAATTTGATTTGCGATATAATTCAATGCTTCTGCTGGAATTTCTAAGTTCTCTTCTTCGATTTTTTTCTGCAAGATGGCCATGCGTGTTTCATAATCAGGTGGCGTGATATCAACAATAAGTCCCCATTCAAATCGAGAACGTAAGCGATCCTCAAGTTTTGATATTTCTTTAGGAGGACGATCACTTGAAATAACAATTTGCTTTTTATTTTGATGTAATTCATTAAATGTGTGGAAAAATTCTTCTTGTGTTTGTTCTTTATTTTGAATGAATTGAATATCATCAATTAATAATACATCGATATTTCTATATTTTTCTCTAAATGCTTCAGGTTCATTGTTACGAATAGATTTAATAAAATCATTTGTAAACTTCTCGCTTGAGGTATACAGCACTTTGGCATTCGGTTTATTACTTAGTACGTGATGACCAATGGCATGCATTAAATGTGTTTTCCCTAATCCTACGCCTCCATAGATAAATAAGGGATTATAAGCTTGTGCAGGTGCTTCAGCTACAGCCAAGCTTGCTGCATGTGGGAAGCGGTTACCAGGACCAATCACAAATGTATCAAACGTATTATGCGTATTAAATTGGTCGATATCATCATGACTATCATCAATGGCAGATGTTTCTTTTACAGTATTTGATTGTTTACGACTCGTTTCATCAAGTTCAGCAAGTTGTTCAGCAGTGTAAAATTTTGGATCAACTTCATAACCAATGATGTCTTTCATAATTGTTTGAATTACATCTTTATAATTTGAGTTTAACCAATCAGCATAAAACTCATGAATAACAAAGATGTAAGCAACATTGTCGCGAATTTCTTTAAGTTCAGTGTCTTTTAAAAACGTATTAAACGTTGTTTTCGAAATCTCTGACTCAGCTACTTCTAATACCTTTTTCCAAATTTCTTGTTCCGACATATATAAACTCCATCTTTCTATAAATTTAAGACTTATACACAGTTTTTATAAGAGTGGATAAAAATAATCACAGCATGTTAATAATTATCCACAAGTTAATCACATTTGGTGGATAACTTTATATATGCTATGATTTATACACAGTAAAAACACGTATAGAATTTATAAAAAAATCCTATAAGATAAATGATCCAGACGACTTATCCACACAATTATACTTTTTAACTGCAATAGATGTCAAATGGCTGTGAATATGTTTGTAAATTTGGTATAAATCTGTGAATATGCGATTGATTATCCACAAAAAATTAAATACTATATGTGAATAAGTGGATAAAAAAGGGTACCATAATTTAATGTACTATAACAGGTTTGGGAAATAATTTATAAACGTGTATTAAATATGTATAAATTTGAGAAACTACTAAGTCAATGAAATGTATAAATATTAAAAAATAAAAGTGAGATAACTAAGAGAAATTCTTGAAAATCATTAATTGGTTTCAAAAGCTGCTTGCTTTATAAATGGTAATTTGTTATATTGTAGTAGTTGCTTGGATTATGACTAGATAAAATCGAATTAAATCAAAATGATTTGATATTAAAAATTATCATTTATCTATTAAAATAGTCAGGTTCATTAGAAGTAGATGTAGTGAACGAGATATAATATGTAGATGGAGGTGTTTTGCATGGTAAAACGTACTTATCAACCAAATAAACGTAAACATAGTAAAGTTCATGGTTTCAGAAAACGTATGAGCACTAAAAATGGCCGTAAAGTTTTAGCGCGCCGTCGTCGTAAAGGCCGTAAAGTTTTATCAGCATAAGATCACTGACTTCTCAGTGGTCTTTTTTTTCGTTTTAAACAAATACATTTTAATAGATTAATGTAACATAAAGAACAATGTAAGCGAGTGATTTAAGCATGGAGAAAGCTTATCGTATAAAAAAGAACAGTGATTTCCAAAAAATCTATAAAAAAGGAAAATCTGTAGCCAATAGACAATTTGTTGTGTATACATTAAAGAATGAGTATGAACATTTTCGTTTAGGCATTAGCGTTTCTAAGAAACTCGGAAACGCTGTAACTCGAAATCGTATTAAGCGTGCCATTAGAGAAAATTTTAAAGTGCATAAGCAAGATATGATTTCAAAAGATATTATTGTAATAGCGAGACAACCTGCTAAAAACATGTCGACTTTAGAGGTTCAAGGCAGTTTAGAACATGTATTGAAAATAGCAAAGGTATTTAATAAGAAAATTAAATAAAGTTAGACTAACGGAAGTCTAACGTCACACAAACCGAAGACTAACCAGTAGATTATAAAACAATATCTTCGCAATTTAATTAGAAACTTATTACAATATTATATTGAAATTTTACTTAACTAGGGAGGCGAGAATGGATAATGGATTTTGATACAATTACAAGTATTTCAACTCCAATGGGAGAAGGTGCAATTGGTATTGTACGGTTGTCTGGTCCAGAAGCGGTTGAAATAGGCGATAAGTTATATAAAGGAAAGAAAAAATTAAAAGATGTTCCATCACACACTATTAATTACGGTCATATTATAGATCCTGAGACACATGAAGTGGTTGAAGAAGTGATGATTTCAGTTTTACGTGCACCAAAAACCTTTACACGTGAAGATATTATTGAAATTAATTGTCATGGAGGTATTTTGACAATTAATCGTATACTAGAACTCACTATGACACATGGTGCTAGAATGGCGGAACCCGGCGAATATACTAAGCGTGCGTTTTTAAATGGCCGAATTGACTTATCTCAAGCAGAAGCAGTCATGGACTTCATTCGTTCTAAAACGGATAGAGCCTCTAAAGTTGCAATGAATCAAATTGAAGGTCGTTTGAGTGATTTAATTAAACGACAACGTCAATCGATATTAGAAATTCTTGCCCAAGTTGAAGTGAACATTGATTATCCAGAATATGATGATGTTGAAGATGCAACAACGGAATTTTTACTTGCGCAGTCTAAAAAAATTAAAAATGAAATTGATCAATTATTAGAAACCGGTACTCAAGGAAAGATTATGAGAGAAGGATTATCTACAGTGATTGTCGGTAAACCGAATGTAGGTAAATCTTCAATGCTAAATAATCTTATTCAAGATAATAAAGCCATTGTCACTGAAGTAGCTGGAACAACTCGAGATGTATTAGAAGAATACGTTAATGTACGTGGTGTCCCATTAAGACTTGTTGACACAGCAGGTATTCGTGATACTGAAGATATTGTAGAGAAAATAGGCGTAGAGCGCTCACGTAAAGCATTAAGCGAAGCGGATTTAATCCTTTTTGTATTAAATAACAACGAGCCTTTAACTGAAGAAGATCGTACATTATATGAAGTCATAAAAAATGAAGATGCTATTGTTATCGTTAATAAAACAGATTTAGAACGTCAATTAGATATTGAAGAAGTTAAAACTATGATAGGGGACACACCACTTATTCAAACATCAATGTTAAAACAAGAAGGTATCGACGAATTAGAATTACAAATCAGAGATTTATTCTTTGGTGGAGAAGTACAAAATCAAGATATGACTTATGTTTCAAATTCTAGACATATCTCACTTTTAAAACAAGCAAGACAAACAATTCAAGATGCTATAGATGCAGCTGAAGCTGGTATTCCTATGGATATGGTTCAAATTGATTTAACTCGTACATGGGAATTATTAGGAGAAATTATTGGAGAATCAGCAAGTGATGAATTAATTAATCAGCTATTTAGTCAATTCTGTTTAGGTAAATAATAAAAATTAAGACAGTCAGTAGTCTAAAATGAATGAAAATAATTAAAGAAAAAAATAGGGAGGTCCATTCAATGGTTCAAGAATATGACGTAATTGTTATTGGTGCCGGTCATGCTGGAATTGAAGCGGGATTAGCTTCAGCAAGACGTGGTGCTAAAACTTTAATGTTAACCATTAATTTAGATAATATCGCCTTTATGCCATGTAACCCATCAGTCGGTGGCCCAGCAAAAGGAATAGTAGTACGTGAAATCGACGCATTAGGTGGCCAAATGGCTAAAGCAATTGATAAAACACACATTCAAATGCGTATGCTTAATACTGGTAAAGGTCCAGCAGTTCGTGCATTACGTGCTCAAGCTGATAAAGTGCTTTATCAACAAGAAATGAAACGTGTCATTGAAGATGAAGATAACTTAGATATCATGCAAGGTATGGTAGACGAATTATTGATTGAAAATGATGAAGTTAAAGGTGTACGTACGAACATAGGTACAGAGTATCATGCGAAAGCTGTAGTCATCACGACAGGTACATTTTTACGTGGAGAAATCATTTTAGGGAATATGAAATATTCAAGTGGTCCAAACCATCAACTTCCATCTATTTCATTAGCTGATAATTTAAGAGAACTTGGGTTTGAAGTTGTGCGTTTTAAAACAGGTACACCGCCACGTGTGAATTCTAAAACAATTGACTATTCTAAAACTGAGATTCAGCCTGGTGATGACGTTGGTCGTGCGTTTAGTTTCGAAACTACCGAATATATTTTAGACCAACTACCTTGTTGGCTCACGTATACAAATGATCGTACACATAAAGTCATTGATGATAACTTACATTTATCAGCCATGTACTCAGGTATGATTAAAGGTACAGGTCCACGTTATTGTCCATCTATTGAAGATAAATTTGTACGTTTCAATGACAAACCTCGTCATCAACTTTTCTTAGAACCAGAAGGACGTAATACGAATGAAGTTTATGTGCAAGGCTTATCAACCAGTCTTCCTGAACATGTTCAACGCCAAATGTTAGCTACTATTCCAGGTCTTGAAAAAGCAGATATGATGCGTGCAGGTTACGCGATTGAATATGATGCGATTGTGCCAACACAATTATGGCCAACATTAGAAACTAAAATGATTAAAAACTTATACACTGCAGGGCAAATTAATGGTACATCTGGTTATGAAGAAGCAGCTGGCCAAGGCATTATGGCAGGTATTAACGCTGCAGGTAACGTATTAGGTACAGGCGAAAAAATTCTAAGTCGTTCAGATGCTTATATCGGTGTCTTAATTGATGATTTAGTAACAAAAGGAACGAATGAACCTTATCGTTTATTGACTTCTCGTGCTGAATATCGCTTATTATTACGTCATGATAATGCCGACTTACGTTTAACTGATATTGGGTATGACTTAGGCATGATTTCTGAAGAACGTTATGCACGTTTTAATGATAAACGTCAACAAATTCAAGATGAAATTGACCGTTTATCAAATATCCGTATTAAACCAAATGAACATACGCAATCTGTGATTGAAGCTCATGGTGGTTCACGCTTAAAAGATGGTATCTTAGCTATTGATTTATTGCGTCGTCCTGAAATGACATATGATACAATTTTAGAGATATTAGAAGAAACGCATCAGTTACCAGAAGCGGTAGAAGAACAAGTTGAAATTCAAACGAAATATGAAGGTTACATCAATAAATCATTACAGCAAGTTGAAAAAGTTAAACGTATGGAAGAAAAGAAAATTCCGGAAGATTTAGATTATAGTAAAGTGGATAGTTTAGCCACTGAAGCACGAGAAAAATTATCAGAGGTTAAACCATTAAATATTGCGCAAGCATCACGTATTTCAGGTGTTAATCCTGCAGATATTTCTATCTTACTTGTATATTTAGAACAAGGTAAATTACAAAGGGTGAAAAATTAATGAGTGGCATCGAATGGTTAACAAAAGAGTTAAGTGAGCAAGGTATTGAATTAACAGATCAACAACAACAACAATTTCAAACCTATTATCGTTTGCTTGTTGAATGGAATGAAAAAATGAATTTAACAAGTATTACTGATGAGCATGAAGTTTACTTGAAACATTTCTATGATTCTATTACAGCTGGATTTTACTATGATTTTAATCAACCATTAACACTTTGTGATGTAGGAGCTGGTGCTGGATTTCCAAGTATTCCTTTAAAAATTGTTTTTCCAGAATTGAAAGTAACCATTGTCGATTCATTAAATAAACGTATTCAGTTTTTAAATCATTTAGCAGTTGAACTTGGATTAACAGAAGTAAGTTTTGTTCATGATCGAGCAGAAACATTTGGTAAAGGTGTCAATAGAGAAACATATGATGTGGTAACGGCACGTGCAGTGGCAAGACTTACTGTTCTAAGTGAGTTATGTTTGCCGTTAGTTAAAAAAGGCGGACAGTTTATTGCATTAAAATCTGCAAAAGGTGAAGAAGAATTAGCAGAAGCACAATTTGGTATAAGCATCTTAGGTGGAGCGTTTAGTGATTCTTACACATTTTATTTACCAGAAGATGCAGGTGAAAGACAAATGATTATAGTTGATAAACGACGTCAAACACCTAAAAAATATCCTAGAAAACCTGGTACACCTAATAAAGCTCCTTTATTAGAAAATTAATCAATTTTTCGGTTACTCATGTTAAAATTGATTTTAAGAGGAGTGAATGGACAATGAAAAAACCTTTTTCTAAACTATTTGGTTTAAAAAATAAAGAAGACATCGTTGATTATATTGAAGAAAATCGTCATTCAAATGTGGAATCCATTCAAATAGAGCGTATCGTACCTAACCGTTATCAACCGCGTCAAGTGTTTGATTCAAGTAAAATTACAGAACTTGCTGAGTCGATAGAAGAACATGGGTTATTACAACCCATTGTCGTTCGACCTATAGAAGAGAATATGTATGAAATTATTGCTGGTGAACGACGATTTAGAGCATTACAATCCTTGCATCAATCTAAAGCAGACGTCATTATTCGTCATATGAATGATGAAGAAACTGCTGTAGTGGCCCTTATTGAGAATATCCAACGTGAAAATTTATCTGCAATAGAAGAAGCCGAAGCTTATAAAAAGTTACTTGAAATTGGACAGACTACTCAAAGTGAGTTAGCGCAAAGTCTTGGAAAAAGCCAAAGTTTTATTGCTAATAAATTACGCTTACTTAAATTAGCACCAAAAGTAATTGTACGATTACGTGAAGGTAAAATTACAGAACGCCATGCACGCGCAGTATTATCCTTAAAAGAAGCGGATCAAGAACAATTGATTGAACAAGTTATTGCTCAGAAATTGAATGTCAAACAGACAGAAGCTCGTGTGAAACAAAAATTAGGCCCTGAAAAAGTAAAAGCAAAAACATTCCAATTTGCTAAAGATTTAACACAAGCACGTGATGAAGTGGGTAAGAGTATTCAAGCAATTGAAAACTCGGGTATTCATGTTGAGCATCGTGATAAAGATCATGAGGATTATTATGAAATTAAAATAAAACTATATAAACGTTAATGACTAAAAGAACAGGTAGAATGAATGGTACATTCAGTATCCTGTTCTTTTTTTTGTCAAATATTTTATCATAATTGATTTTTTATTTCATATTTACATAGTTTGAAAATAGAATTACAATATTAATAAACGAAACGTATCGTTTAATAATTAAGGTAAGAAGGGTTTCATGTGTTCGGAATATCAATTTCAAGTGCGATACTTCATTTTGTGATTGGAGGTATCGCTGTTGCCTTTGCATCGATGATGGCTGAGAAAGTAGGAGGAAAAATGGGTGGCATTATTGCGACTATGCCGGCAGTCTACCTAGCAGCTGTTATTGCTTTAGCTATAGATCATCGAGGAGAACAGCTGATTCAAATGTCGATACATCTTAGTTCAGGAGCTATAATAGGTATTATTTCTTGCATCATTACAGTATTGATTACGTCGATTTATATAAGTAAACGAGATTATAAAAAAGGTACAGCGTTTGCATTTATTTGTTGGTTAGTCATTTCAATTGCTATTTTTGCAGTACGACACATTTCTTAATATTTGGAGGATTTTTTAATGAAATTAACTTTTATCAAATTTCTCGTGGGTGGTTTAGCCGTTATGTTAAGTTATATTATTTCAGTTATGCTACCTTGGAAGGAATTAGGTGGCGTTTTTGCAACATTACCTGCAGTATTTCTTGTTTCTTTATTTATTACTGGTATGCAATATGGAGATGTCGTTGCCAAACATGTTAGTAGAGGTGCAGTTTTTGGTATGACAGGTGTATTATGTAGTATCTTAGCAACATGGGCGATGTTATATTATACACATGAGTGGTTACTTAGTATTTTGATTGGTTTTGTTGTATGGTTTATGAGTGCAGTAATTATCTTTGAAATTGTAGAATTGATTTCACGTTTAAGAAGGAGAAAAGATGGCTGGAAGACCGAAAGATCCAACAATCAATGAAAAGATATTTAAAGAAATTGATCAGTTATTAGAAACGACTTATTTTAGAGAGATTACAATAGATCAAATTTCTGAAAATACAGGTGTTTCTAAAGCGACGATTTATAGACGTTGGAAAGATAAATCATCTATTATTGTCGATATGTTTGTAAGTCGAATTCACGTTTTTGAAAATGATTATAAAACGATGTACGATGAATTGTATCATTTTCTAATAAGAATTATGAATATTTATCAAACTCATTTAGGGCGTGCTGTGATTGAAATATTAATTAGTTATCAACAATCTGAGGCACGTGACATATTTATGAAAGGTTATTTTGATAGCAATCGTAAAATATTGAAGACTATTATTTCTAAATATATTGACGAAGCGGACCAAGATTTATTTATTGATTTAATTTTTTCACCGATTTATTTCAATATATTGATTAAACCTAACGTCCTTAATGAAACTTATATTAAAAAGTTATTAAAAGTAATTTTAGATGCATATAATATTGAATAGTAAAAATATTGAAACTATAAGAAAGTAGAGTATAAATCTTACTATTATATAACCCGTAGATGATTTTATTAATCTATGGGTTTTTTTATTAATAATCAGTATTATACGATTTCACTTTCCTGGGGGATAGTTTCAGTCTATCTCAACTCAAAGTCGTTTAATGTTTATTTATGATTAAGGTCTCAATCTTTAATTTGTCCTACCTATTTAGGAATTTCACCACCAATACTTTGCTTATATTTGTTCTAAAGATCCAAAGATATTGCGATATACTAAAATGTAAAACATTTTTTACACTAAAACTAAGATAATGTAAAAGAAAATTGATAGATTTTTATTAGAAAAAACGCTTTTATAAATGTAGTATTATGATTTTAAAAATCAAATAAAAATAGTTTAATTTATAACGAGGTGAATGAATGGATATCGGTCAACAAATAAGAAAATATCGAGAAAGAGATGAATATTCTCAAGAATACTTAGCGGAAAAATTATATGTTTCTAGACAGACAATATCAAATTGGGAAAATGAAAAGAGTTATCCGGATATTCATAATTTACTAGTAATGTGTGAGTTGTTTGATATCTCACTAGATGATTTAGTTAGAGGAGATTTAAATTCAAATAAACAAGAATCTATAAAAAGAAAAATGAACATTTGGTCGTTAGTTATGATTATTGGATTTACTTTGTCTTCTATACTTATAGGTCCTCTCTTATATTATTTTAATTTATGGGGTTTTATAATAATTGCTATTCTTTTTTTAATTAGCTTTTATAGTAGTACTCAAATAGATAAAATTAAGTATAAATACAATTTAGATAACTACGATAGAATAGTAGCTTTTATGAATGGTAAAGATCCGAACGAAGTAAAATCTAGTGAAAAAAGAAATATATTTACTAGTATATTATCTTTTATTTTTGTAGTGGGTTTATTTTTATGTATGTGTTATTTGAGTCTATATTTAACAGAGATATTTTTAAAATATTAATGAAAAAGAAGCTCAATTCATTTTGAGCTTCTTTTTTATTCTAATGTTTGTTTTCTTCGTATCTTTTCAAAATATAGCCACCGCCAAGTAAGCCTACCGGCACACCAATAAATGGCGTTGTAATGCTACTAGCAACTAATACTATCAGAGCTAACATGATACCATTAAACCAATTTACTTTTAAACTTACTAAGTCTCCATATGCGTGTTGAATCATTTCTTTAATAGTCATTTTAATATATCCTTTCAATTTATTATTTAAATGGCGTCTTTAATGATGCGTTCTGAATGAATAAACGAAATAACTGCAAATATCAGATATACGAGTGAATAGATAACCATGACAATGAAGATAGGTGTCAATGTATAATTGCCTATTAAGATCATAAATGCGTTTGCTGCAAAAAAGGCATGGAGTAAAGAGACTACTAACGGTAAACCGAAATTGAATATAATTTTTAAGGCTAGTCCTTTTATCATATCTGTATTTGTAAAACCAATACGTCGTAGAATACGATAATTATTTATTTCATCTTCAGTTTCATCCATTTGTTTAATATAAATAATGCAACCAGCTGCTACTAAAAATGCAAGACCTAAGAAAGAAGTGACAAATATAAGAATGCCATTACTTTCATCAATTTCTTTTTTGTTTTCACTTTTTAAAACTACATTTTTATTTTCATTTTTAGCTAATGTTTCAGCTTTTGAAAGATCGCTATGATGCTTAATATTAAAACCATAATGATGTGTAAGCTGATTTTTTATTTTTAAAGCATTATAGTTGTCTGCGCTGATTTTAAGTACTGGTCCACCCAGTGAAACATCCATTGGAATGATTTCATTTAAATCTTTTTTATCTACATAAAATGTCTTTACTTGTTGCCCTTTTAATTTTAAATTTTTATGGATTTGAACATTAAACATCATTGAAAGTGGACCTTGTAAATTTGTAATTGTAGCGTGATCACCTTGGATATGATGATCAGCCATAATCGATATACTTTCATTTTGCATTGCATTACCCGTTTTACTTTTAATGACATCATTTTCAATAATATGGGTATTGGCATTTTCATATGTTTTTTTTGTATAGGGTATACCGTGTTGGTTAAGTTGATGTTCAAATTGTTGGGCCGTCTTTACTTTAGTAAAGTTAATGTCTTGAGGTGACGATGATTGAATATTAAAGTCAGCATTTGCTTTACTAATTGCTCCGAAACACAATATTGTTACTGTAACTGCTGAAATAACTGTAATAATAGTTAAAGACATCGCATTTTTCTTCATTCTATACATAATCGAAGATGTAAAGACGACATCAGTGATAGATACACGACCATGTTTTGATTTTTTTAAAGATTTAAAAATAATTGAAACTGAACTTCTGAAAAACAAATATGCGCCTGCTACAGTTAAGAATAAAATAATAAACGGTGTTAATAAGGCCATCGTTAATTCTTGAAATTTACCAAACATTTCTGTAGACATATAATAACCTAACATCATCATTATGAGTCCAAGAATACCCGCAATACCTTCTGGCGTGGTGATTTTCGCTTTTACTGCTTCTGTTTTCATACTGTCTTTCATCATAGAAAGTATGGTTCTTCGTTTTAAAAAGATCGCATCTTCTAACATAATTAAAATAAACGCTAGCATTAGCATGATCATTGTTTGAATTAAAGCAGCTACTTCAAATCCTATAGATGCATGAATGTGTAAATGCATCAGTTTTATTAATATTGAAAGCAATAATTTTGAACCCAAAATACCAATGATGACGCCAATAATGCCTGTACTAATAAATAAAGTGATTTGTTCGATAGCAAGCATTCTAAGAATATTACCACGTGTTAGTCCAATGAGTTCGAATAATGCAAATTCGTGTGTACGACGTTTAATAAATAGATGGTTCGCATACATTAAGAAAATGATAATCGTAATGAATAAAAAAACTGAACCAACTTTTGCACCTTGATTGATTATTTTTGATGAACCATTATTTAAGCTATGTGTGTATTGTAATGTAACAAAACTAAAATATAAGATGATACTTAAGATTAATGAAAAAAGATATAATACATAATGTTTGATATTACTTTTTAAATTCTTTAATGTAATTTGATTAAACGTCATTTGCCACACCGCCTAGGGCTGATTGTAATTGAATGATTTCATTATAAAATGCAGATTTTGTTTTACTTTGTTGATAAATGTCTGAATGAATATCGCCATCTTTTAACATAATGACGCGTTGTGCAAAACTTGCTGCTGAAGGATCATGAGTAACCATAATAATCGTACTATTAAATTGTTTGTTCATATCTTCTAAGCGATGAAGTAAATCTTGTGCACTTTTTGAATCCAGTGCACCTGTGGGTTCATCTGCAAAAATGATGGATGGTCGATGTACAAAAGCACGTGCAGCAGCTGTACGTTGTTGTTGACCTCCAGAAATTTCACTAGGATATTTATCACTTAAATCATAAATACCAAGTGCCTCTGTGACGTCTTGATAGTTTTTTTCCATTTCATCTTTTTTCATTTTTTGGACAGATAAGGGCAACATAATATTTTCTTTAACTGTTAAGGTAGGTAAAACGCTATAATCTTGGAAAATAAAACCAAGTTCTTTCTTACGAAATTGTGCTAATTTTTTATTAGACAACTGGTTTATCTCATTGCCACTGATGTCTACAGTACCGTCTGAAATGCTATCAATCGAACTGATAACATTAAGAAGGGTTGTCTTACCTGAACCAGATGGTCCCATAATGGCAACGAATTCTCCTTTATCGACTGAAAAGTTAATATCGTGTAGTGCTTTAAATTTTTGTTTCGTTCCATAAATTTTTGATACATGATTAACGTTTAAAATAGGCATGATGATCATACTCCTTGTAAGTTTTATAATTTTTCTTTCGCTTTAGTTGGAATGTCTGATTGTTTTACTTCTGTATATGATGTAATGGTGTGAGATTTTTCGCTTACAACTAAGTAATGATGTTGTTTTAATTTTTTAGACGCTGTATAATCAATGTTTTTAGCTTTACCATCTTTGGTGTAACCTGTTTGATTGTAATGGTAGATATAGAAGTCTTTTTCCTTATCAATGACTTCCACTTTTGATGGTTTTTGAGTCTTAACATAATACTCATGCGTTGGCGCTAAGGGATTTAATTTATTCCAATCATTGATAGAACGATTGTTAGGATGTTGGTCTGAATATGCGTTTAATCCAAATAAACCACCTATAATGACTACAATAATGACAAAAATAGTTAATATAATTCGTAATAATAATTTCAATCTCATCACTCCTTATCTCTATTACACTTCTTATTTTAAAAGGATGAATGAAGCGGTGCCTTTATCTAACCTTACAAAGTAAGAGGGGTATCTTACGAATGTGAAAGATTCAAATAAAAATCAGTCGTAAGAAGAATGAAACGTGTTTGAAAAGTATGTATGATAGAGTAGAAGTAATTGAGAATAAGAAAAGATGATAGGCGGGATGAAATGTGAAAAGAGAAATCGTGGAGTGGGTTATATCCATTGTAGTGGGCCTACTGGTTGTTATTGTAGTCACAAAATTTATTGGCGAATCCTATACAGTATCTGGGTCTTCGATGTATCCAACGTTTCAAGATCGCAATAAAGTGATTATAAGTAAAATTTCTAAATCTATGAATCACATTGATAATGGTGATGTCGTTGTATTTCATGAAGATTCAAAACGTGATTTTATTAAACGTGTGATTGGCACACCAGGGGATACAGTAGAATATAAGGGACCAATTATATGTAAATAATAAAAAAGTGTCTGAACCGTATTTAGATTACAATAAGAAACATAAACAAGGTCAATATTTAACAGGCTCATTTAAATCAAGTCAAATTAAAGGTTCAAACGGTGAAATGAAACTTCCTAAAGACAAATATTTAGTTTTAGGAGATAATAGACAAAATAGTATAGATAGCCGATTTGATGTTGTAGGTCTAGTAGATAAAAAACAACTTGTAGGTAAAGTCGTTTGGAGATATTGGCCATTTAATGAATGGAAGACTAACTTCAATCCAGGAACATTTTAAAAATAAAGTCACAACGAACATTTTTAATTCGTTGTGACCTTTTATTTTATAGTAGAGTTTTAGGAGATATCCTATACAAACTACAAGAGTAGATAGAATTTATTTTGAATGTGTCGTCCCCAAAAAAGAGGACTAAGGTTGAAAAAAGTTTGCGATAATGCATGTTCAATTCAATCATCGACTATCAATAAAAAAACTGAGACATTTAATGATGTCTCAGATTCTGTCCTATTTGATTTTAGATTGTTGAGTTGTGTTATTTTTAATATAGTCCTTTTTACGTTGATGATCAGGTTGTAAGGTTAAACCTAAGAATTTTCTTTCTTGATTTGCATCTTTGAAAAATGAAATCATCATTAAAATAACA
Organism: Staphylococcus sp. HMSC070D05; assembly: GCF_001815595.1. Taxonomy (NCBI): domain Bacteria; kingdom Bacillati; phylum Bacillota; class Bacilli; order Caryophanales; family Staphylococcaceae; genus Staphylococcus; species Staphylococcus sp. HMSC070D05. The sequence goes on from NZ_KV821155.1 coordinate 44,019, forward strand.
ACAAAACTAAATGGTAATGCTGAAATAATAGCAGCAGATTGCAGAGCATCTAGACCTGTCGATCCACCAGATAATAAAAGTACATAGGCAATTGCTGATAACATCACGCCCCAGACAATTTTAACAAAACCGGATGGATTTAAACGACCAAATGATGTTTGCATACCTAATACAAATGTTGCTGAGTCTGCGGATGTAATAAAGAATGAGCCTACTAAGATAATAGCAATAAATGACAAAATTGTACCCATAGGCATCTCATTGAAAATACCAAATAACTGTGTTTCAGGTGGCATACTAAAAATGTGTCTAGATTGATTACCAATTTCAATACCAGTAATACCAAAGGCTGTAAACCATAGCATACTAATAATTGTAGGAACACCTAATACTGCTATAACGAATTCACGAATCGAACGGCCTTTTGAAATACGTGCAATGAAGATACCTACAAATGGTGACCAACTCATCCACCAACCCCAATAATAAATCGTCCATGACTGTAACCATTCATGTTTTTGTGAGTTAAGTGGAGCAACATCAAAGCTATTAAAAATAAGGGTATTCAAATATTCCCCAATTGAGGATGTAAACATATTCATAATTCTAATTGTAGGACCTACAATTAGAATAATAATAAGTAACATCGCAGCTAAAAGCATATTTAAATTACTTAAATACTGAATACCTTTGCTTAAGCCACTCCAAGCACTAATTAAGAATAAAACTGTAACAATAAGAATAATAACACCTTGAATAAGTTTATTGTTTGGCACTCCAAATAAATAATTTAAACCACCATTAATTTGCATGGCGCCAACACCAAGTGACACTGCAACCCCAATAATAGTAGCAAACACGGCTAGAACATCTATAACAGTACCTAATGGACCTTCTACTTTATTTCCGAAAATAGGACGTAATGTACGAGAAATGAGTCCTAAGTCATTTTTTCTAAACTGTGTATATGCAAGAGCCAATGCAACCATACCGTAAACTGCCCAAGGATGTAGTCCATAATGTAAGAAACTTGAACGCATGGCTTCAGCTAGAGCAGCTTCTGTTTCTTTATTCGCTGTTGGCGGCGATAGATAATGTGAAATGGGCTCAGAAGATCCATAGAATACAAGTCCAATACCCATACCTGCACTAAATAGCATTGTTAGCCATGAAATGGTATTAAATTCTGGTTTATCATCAGGTTTTCCTAACTTAAGCTTTCCAATTGGATGAAAAGTAAGTGTGATACAAAATATCAGAATAATGCTAATAAGTAGCATATAGTACCAACCAAACGTTTCTGTAATAAAACTTCCGATTGCTCCAGAAATTGAACCAAATTGATTAGGGAAGATGGCTCCAATAATTACCAGTAACCCTACAATAACTGAAGCAAAAATAAACACATTTGAAAACTGTTTAGATTTGTTTTCCATGTATTTAACTCCTTTCAAATTTAATAAAACAGATGTATAAAAGATTAACATATATAGTTAGAGAATAATGATTGATTTTAAAATTTTACAAATATTTAATAAGTTTATGTTTTTAATGTATATAATTATGTTACTATATTTATAATTTATTGAATATTTTGAAAAATATGAGAGGTTTTAATAATGTTTGGATATCAAATTAATGAACGGTTAAAATTAAAAATATTAGAAGAACGAGAAGCGGAACAATTATTTAAATTAGTTGATAATAACCGTAAATATCTAGCGGAATTTTTACCTTTTGTTGAACATACAAATAAAGTTGAAGACAGTAAAATATTTATTCAGTCGGCTTTACAACAATTTGCGCGTGGAGATGGATTTCCATATCCTCTTTAGTAGCGGTTTTTTTCTTTAAGGTTCATTAATAATTATATAAGCGGGTGAGATAGTTATGATCTTTGGTTATCAAATAGATAAAGATATTAAATTAAAGATATTAGAAGAACGAGAAGCAGGGCAGTTATTTAAATTAGTAGATAGTAACCGCAAATATCTAGCGGAATTTTTACCTTTTGTTGAACATACAAAGAGGGTAGAAGATAGTCAACACTTTATCCACTCAGCTTTACAACAATTTATCGATGGTAATGGGTTTCATTGTGGAATATGGAGTGATAAAAAACTGATTGGTGTTATTGGATTACATTATTTAGACTTAGTTAATAAACGTACCTCAATTAGTTATTATTTAACTGAAGATTTCCAGAAGAAAGGCATCATGACTAGATGCACTAAAGCACTTATTCAATATGTATATGAAGAATATGATATTAATCGAATCGAAATACAAATGTCTATTAAAAATAAGGGGTCTTCGGAATATATAGTGGAATTACTTTCTTAATAGTTTAAAAACAACTGGTGTTTAAATCGGATTTTCTGGCGGGATGTTAGGATAATCAATAGTATTATATAAAAGTATCAATCACATACGAGTGATACTTTGGGAAAAAAATAAAATAGTCCAATTTACTTGACCGTGTACTATGGTACACGGTTTATAATATTCATGGGGTGAAATAAGATGATTTATCGCATTAGTGAGTTTGCAGATAAATGTGGAGTTAATAAAGAAACGATCAGATATTACGAGCGAAAAAATTTATTACAAGAACCTCACCGAACGGAAGCTGGTTATCGGATATATTCGTATGATGACGTTAAGCGTGTTGGGTTTATTAAACGAATACAGGAACTTGGTTTTTCTTTAAGCGAGATTTATAAATTACTTGGTGTTGTAGATAAAGATGAAGTTCGTTGTCAAGATATGTTCGAATTTGTTTCTAAAAAACAAAAGGAAGTGCAAAAACAAATAGAGGATTTAAAACGAATTGAAACTATGTTAGACGACTTAAAACAACGATGTCCAGATGAAAAGCAATTACATTCGTGTCCAATAATAGAAACATTAACATGAGAGATTAATTAACGAAAGGAGCTTTTTTATGAATAAATTTAAGGTAAACATTTCAGGAATGACTTGTACGGGTTGTGAAAAACACGTAGAATCAGCACTTGAAAAGATAGGTGCTAAAAATATTGAGTCTAGTTATCGTCGTGGTGAAGCAGTATTTGAACTGCCCGATGATATTGAGGTTGAAAGTGCAATAAAGGCGATTGATGAAGCAAATTACCAAGCCGGAGAAATTGAAGAAGTATCATCACTAGAAAACGTGGCGTTAATTAATGAAGACAATTATGACCTTCTTATTATTGGTTCTGGTGCTGCTGCCTTTTCTTCGGCAATTAAAGCTATAGAATATGGTGCAAAAGTTGGAATGATTGAGCGTGGAACGGTTGGGGGAACCTGTGTGAATATTGGCTGTGTTCCGTCAAAAACTCTTCTTAGGGCAGGGGAAATCAATCATTTATCAAAAGACAATCCGTTTATAGGTTTACAAACATCCGCTGGAGAAGTGGATTTAGCTAGTTTAATCACGCAAAAGGATAAATTGGTGAGCGAACTTCGGAATCAAAAATATATGGATTTAATTGATGAATACAATTTTGATTTAATTAAAGGTGAAGCAAAATTCGTTGATGCTAGTACGGTTGAGGTCAATGGGGCAAAGTTATCTGCAAAACGCTTTTTAATTGCAACAGGTGCATCGCCTTCGTTGCCCCAAATTTCAGGACTTGAAAAAATGGACTATTTAACTAGTACAACACTTCTTGAGTTAAAGAAAATACCAAAACGATTAACTGTAATTGGTTCAGGATACATTGGAATGGAGCTTGGACAACTATTTCATCATTTAGGTTCAGAAATAACGCTTATGCAAAGAAGTGAGCGACTTTTAAAGGAGTATGATCCTGAGATTTCAGAGTCAGTTGAAAAAGCGTTAATTGAACAGGGTATAAACCTTGTCAAAGGGGCAACTTTTGAGCGTGTTGAACAAAGTGGAGAGATAAAAAGGGTTTACGTAACAGTAAATGGCAGTAGAGAAGTCATTGAATCAGATCAGTTACTTGTTGCCACTGGAAGAAAACCAAATACGGATTCTTTAAATTTAAGTGCAGCAGGTGTTGAAACTGGAAAAAATAATGAAATCCTGATCAATGATTTTGGTCAAACAAGTAATGAAAAGATTTATGCAGCAGGAGATGTGACTTTAGGACCACAATTTGTATATGTAGCAGCCTATGAAGGTGGAATTATTACTGATAATGCTATTGGTGGATTAAACAAAAAAATAGATTTATCGGTAGTTCCTGCTGTTACGTTTACGAATCCGACGGTTGCAACGGTTGGTTTAACAGAAGAACAAGCAAAAGAGAAAGGGTATGATGTGAAGACATCTGTATTACCTTTAGATGCTGTTCCAAGAGCAATTGTAAACCGTGAAACAACCGGTGTATTTAAACTAGTAGCAGATGCAGAAACACTAAAAGTATTAGGGGTTCATATTGTATCTGAGAATGCAGGAGATGTCATCTATGCAGCATCATTAGCTGTTAAATTTGGCTTAACGATAGAAGATTTAACAGAAACCCTAGCACCATATTTAACAATGGCTGAAGGGCTAAAATTAGCTGCACTTACGTTCGATAAAGATATTTCGAAATTATCTTGTTGTGCAGGCTAAGGGAACTTTTTTACAACTCCCTATTCAAGTGAACCAGCTAATGCTTTAAGGGATTTTCTAAGTGCATTTGTGGTCACAAAAATAATTTAACACTGATGATTTCGACATCAAATCTATAATTGATACCTTAACACCGCAGAGTAATAAAGGATGAATAATATGTCAGACTTATTATCCCTACCAGACATTAAAACAATAGAACCGCCACAAGAAAATGAAACCGATATGATGTTTAAAGTTGAAGCAGTCGGACCACCTGAACGTTGTCCTGAATGTGGTTTTGACAAGTTGCACAAACACAGTTCAAGAAATCAACTAATTATGGATTTGCCCATTCGTTTAAAGCGAGTGGGCTTACAATTGAACCGTAGACGATACAAGTGTCGTGAATGCGGATCTACCTTCTGGGAACGCCTAATATCTGTAGATGAAAAGCGTAGTATGACCAAAAGGCTTTTAAAGTCCATTCAAGAGCAATCCATGTCTAAGACCTTTGTAGAAGTCGCAGAAAGCGTTGGTGTTGACGAGAAAACCATTAGGAACGTTTTTAAGGACTATGTGGCACTCAAAGAACGTGAATACCAGTTTGAAACTCCTAAGTGGCTTGGGATAGACGAGATACATATTATCCGTAGACCTCGGCTTGTATTGACTAATATTGAACGCAGGACTATTTATGACATCAAGCCTAACTGTAACAAGGAAACATTCATCCAACGTCTTTCAGAAATCAGTGACAGGACTTACATTGAGTACGTCACAATGGATATGTGGAAGCCTTACAAAGACGCAGTGAACACTATCCTTCCACACGCTAAAGTTGTCGTAGATAAGTTTCATGTAGTTAGAATGGCTAATCAAGCCTTAGATAACGTCAGAAAGTCTTTGAAAGCCCATATGAGCCAAAAAGAAAGACGTACCCTTATGCGTGAAAGGTTTATCCTTCTAAAGCGTAAACACGATCTAAATGAACGTGAATCATTCCTCTTAGATACTTGGTTAGGTAATCTTCCTGCTTTAAAAGAAGCCTATGAACTCAAAGAAGAGTTTTACTGGATATGGGATACTCCTGATCCAGATGAAGGTCATCTTCGTTATAGTCAATGGAGACACCGTTGTATGTCCAGCAACTCTAAAGACGCATATAAAGACCTCGTGAGAGCCGTAGACAACTGGCATGTCGAAATATTCAACTACTTTGATAAAAGGCTCACTAATGCTTATACGGAGTCAATTAACAGCATTATTAGGCAGGTAGAGCGAATGGGTAGAGGTTACTCGTTTGATGCCTTACGAGCCAAAATCCTTTTCAATGAGAAGCTCCATAAAAAACGTAAGCCACGATTTAATTCAAGTGCTTTCAATAAAGCTATGTTATACGATACTTTCAATTGGTATGAAGTGAATGATCACGACATTACAGACAACTTTGGTGTCGATTTTTCCACACTTATTAAGAATTTGGAGAAGGGTGATTTATAAGCCCTTTTCCACCATAAAATCCGAATACCCAAAATAAGAAAAGCCGAGCTATACCAATAAGACTTGGATTCACACAAGAGGGTATATTGAGAAGTGATGAACGTTTACAAGGGGAATTCTCAGATAGTTATGTGTATAGCTTGTTGAGAAAAGAATATGAAAGTCAAATTTAAAGATGAGAAATTATTTAAAATTAATAATAGCTTTTAATTATTTAATTATCTACTTGACAGAAAGCGTTTTAAATGAGCGTTTCTTATATTTTAATACAAAGGTAATCAATAATTAAAATGAAAAAATACACTTATATTAAGTTTTTCGCTTCTACTCTTATACAATCAATACAAAAGGTTAAAAATTTAAGTTCAATTTGATTTAAGTCCTAGAACTAAGACTTTCATAAAGGAGGTTTACATTCAATATAAATTAGGTTATATACATAGTTGAGATAGAAAGAAGAATGCATTTTGAACTCTTTATCTTATTCTTAACTTTATACATTTTTTAAGTATAATCATTTTGAATATAATTAAAGAGATTAGAACGTAAAACTTTTTTTAAAATAATTTATATAATATAATAATTTCTATCTATTTAAGAGTAATATGTAAACAATATTGATTTTAATTGGAAGAAGGTGAATTGGTGGCAAGGAAGTCTAAGAAACAGTATATTTTAGAATCTGCAGCTAATATAGTAAATAGACAAGGTACTGACTATTTAACATTAGATGCAGTAGCAAAAGAAGCAGGTATAAGCAAGGGTGGTTTGCTTTATCATGTTAAAAATAGAGAAGGTTTAATAAAAGAGCTTGTCAATTATGCTAATGAATTATATCGAGAAAATGTAAATAGCCATATTGATAATACGCATTGTAAACAAGGACAATGGTTAAATGCGTTTATTGAAGCAACGAAAGAACATCGTGTTGAAAATGCGCCTATTACTTCTGCAATGCTTGCTGCACAAGGTTCAAATAAAGCGCTACTCTTACCATTAAAATCTTTATATGAAGATTGGCAATCTCAAATTGTTAATGACGGTCTAGATGAAGTAGATGCAACAATCATTAGGTTAGCCGTTGATGGTTTATGGTTATCAGAAGTTTTTGGAATAAGTGCAGTTGACGAAGCAATGCGTGAAAAAGTAATAAATCGGTTAAAAGAAAAAGTAGAAGTAGGTATTAATAAAGAAAAAAAATAAATTTTCAGGTTTTAAGCTGTTAGGTGAGAATGAAACTTTTCAGCTTATTTTTTATGTCATGGTTGAAACTTTACCGACCAGTTGGTATAGTTTATAACGTATTTAAAATATAAAGGAGTGCTTACCTTGAAAAAAGTGGTATTAACTGCAGCAATTACAGGCGCTGGAGATACAATTGACAAAAATGAAAATGTTCCAGTAACACCTCAAGAACTTGCTGATTCAGCAATTAAGTGTGCAAAAGCTGGAGCAACAGTAGCACATATTCATGTTAGAGACCCTAAAACAGGTGGGGTGAGTCATGATCCAGAACTATATAGTGAAACCGTAAGACTCATTAGAGAGGCAGACGAAGATATTATTATTAATGTAACAGCTGGTGGCGGTGGCGACTTTATCCCAAGTCAACAACACCCAGAAACAGGCGGTGAAGGAACCTGGATTCAAACACCAAAAGAGCGTCATAGACCAGTAGGAGACACATTACCAGAAATGTGTACGCTTGATTGTGGCAGCGTTAATATGGGAGATTCGATATATATTAGTCCCGCTTCATGGCTGAGAGAACAAGCACAAATGATTAAAGATGCAGGTGTACAACCTGAGCTTGAATGTTTTGATACAGGTCATGTCAGTTTTGCAAAGCAACTTGTTGATGAAGGTTTAGTCGAACAACCTATGTTCCAGTTTTGTTTAGGTATACCTTGGGGTGCTGAAAATGATGCTCAGACGTTAGACTATCTTATTTCAAGAATCCCTGAAGGTGCGCAATGGTCTGCATTTGGTATTGGTAGAATGCAATTACCAACAGTTAGAGAAGTTGCTAAACGTGGTGGAAATATTCGTGTTGGTCTTGAAGATAACCTGTATATTTCAAAAGGTGTTAAAGCAACAAATGAGGCATTAGTTGAAGAAGCTAAAAAAATAATGAAAGAATATGATTTAATACCATTAACACCTGCAGAAGCAAGAGAAAAATTTAATCTTAAAAATAATAAAGGAGATAAATAATGAAGTTTGCAGTAGTTGGAACAGGCGTGATTGGTAGCGGATGGATAACAAGAATACTCGCCCACGGCCACGAAGTTATTGCTACAGATCCTAGTGATGGTGCCTATGAAAGAATGCTAACACAAGTTAAACAAAACTGGCCTTATGCTAAAGAAATGGGATTATCTGAGGGAGCATCGTTGGATAATTTAAGCTTTACTACTGATTTAAAATCGGCAGTTAAGGATGCAGATCTTATTCAAGAAAACGTTCCTGAAGTAGAATCGATTAAAGATGCTGTTTTAAAAGAAATCGATTTTTATGCGAAACCGTCTGCCATTATCGGTTCAAGTACCTCTGGTATTATGCCAACTGAGTTACAAAAGAATTTAAAACACCCTGAACGTTTAGTAGTAGCACATCCTTTTCACCCAGTATATATTTTACCTCTTGTTGAAATTGTACCAGGTCAAAACACCTCAGAAGAGACAGTTATTAAGGCTGAAGAAGTTTATGAGAGTATTGGTATGGATGTGCTTCATGTGCGAAATGAAATTGAAGGACATATTGCAGATCGTCTAATGGAAGCATTATGGAGAGAATCATTACATATTGTTAATGATGGTATTGCAACAACAGAAGAAGTAGATAAAGCATTTACGCATGCAGCTGGTTTACGTTATGCTCAATATGGACCATTTATGACATTCCATCTTGCAGGTGGAGAAGGTGGCATGAGACATATGCTTAAACAATTTGGTCCTGCATTGAAAAAACCATGGACTAAGTTAGTTGCACCCGAATTGACAGAGGATCTTTATGAAAAAGTGGTACGCGGTAGTGAAGCGACTTCACAAGGATATACAATGTCAGAACTTGATCGAAAACGTAATGAATTCCTTATTAAAGTAAAACAACTCGCAGAAGAATACTGGCCTAAAGATACAGCATCAATGAAAAAATCTAAGCAACATCAGAAGGTGTAAAGCTATGACAGCTCAGTTTGTTTATCATACTAATGTAAAATCATCTTGGGTTGATTACAATGGACACATGAATGATGCTGAATATAATCGTGTGTTTAGTGATGCAACTGATGCTTGGTTAGCATACATTGGACTTGATCAAGAAGGAATTCAATCGTTACACTATACCATTTTTACATTAGAAAATCATATAACATTTTTGAAAGAAATGAAGAAATATGAATCTATTGAAGTAAGAGTGAGTTTATATGATTATGATAGTAAGAGACTTCATATCTTTATGGAAATGTTAAATGATGACATGGTATGTAGCGCAGTATATGAAGTTATGCTAATGGGAATAGATACAGTCACAAATCGACCGGCTCCATTTCCTAAAAGTATTACAGAATCTATAGTAGCGTATTTTAACCAAACTTCTGATGTAAATGTGCCTAAACAATTAGGCCATCAAATCGGAATTAGTAGAAACAAATAAAGTTTGTATTGATAATCGAATGCTTGAAATATTGAGGACTTAATGTGCCTTGTTTTTACTTAGTAAACTTTGTATAACATTCACTTTAAGTTCTCTTTTTTAATAAATGATAGATAGAGAGGAATTGGACATATGTTAAGCATTAGAAACTTATCAAAAGTCTATGCAGGTGGTAAGAAAGCGGTAGATAATATGAATATTGATATTGAATCAGGAGACTTTATCGCTTTTATTGGAACGAGTGGTAGTGGAAAAACAACTGCATTAAGAATGATCAATCGAATGATTGAATCATCAGAGGGCGAAATTACAATTAATGGCAAAAATATTAAAGATATCAATGCAGTAGAATTGAGAAGAAGCATTGGTTATGTAATTCAACAAATTGGTTTAATGCCTCATATGACAATTAAAGAGAATATTGTACTTGTACCTAAATTATTAAAATGGTCGCAAGAAAAAAAAGATAAAAAAGCAAAAGAACTAATTAAACTTGTTGATTTACCTGAAGAGTATTTAGAACGATATCCTTCACAGTTATCTGGTGGGCAACAACAACGTATTGGCGTGATTCGTGCATTAGCAGCTGAACAAGATATTATTTTAATGGATGAGCCGTTCGGTGCTTTGGATCCTATCACAAGAGATACATTACAAGATTTAGTAAAAAAATTACAACAACAATTAGGAAAAACATTTATTTTTGTAACGCATGACATGGACGAAGCCATTAAATTAGCAGATAAAATTTGTATTATGACGAACGGTAAAGTAGTGCAATATGATACACCAGATAATATTTTACGTTATCCTGCTAATGATTTTGTTAAAGACTTCATTGGACAAAATCGCTTGATTCAAGATAGACCAAATATTAAAACTGTAGAAGACGCAATGATTAAGCCTATAACTGTACATGTTGACGAATCATTAAATGATGCAGTTAATATTATGAGAAAAAATCGTATAGATACCATTTTTGTCGTTGACAATCAACATCATTTACTTGGTTATTTAGATATTGAAGATATCAACCAAGGATTACGTAGTAAAAAAGAATTAATTGATACGATGCAACGTGATATTTATCGCGTTAAGGTAGATAGTAAATTACAAGATACAGTACGTACTATTCTTAAGCGTAATGTAAGAAATGTACCTGTTGTTGATACGGACGGACATACTTTAATTGGACTTGTAACACGTTCTAACTTAGTTGATATCGTATATGATACACTCTGGGGTGAAGATGAGGAAGGAATGACTACTGAAAATCAAGGTATTGTGGAGCCTAAAGAAATTGGGGCTGATAACGTATGAATTATTTAGTAGAAAATAGTGGTATGTTACTGAATAAAACGTTAGAGCATCTTTACATTTCTATCATGGCTCTCATACTTGCTATGATTGTTGCCATTCCTTTAGGTATTTTGTTATCAAAGAAAGAAAAGTTATCAAAGGTGTCGTTAACTATAGCTGGTATTTTACAAACGATTCCTACACTAGCGATTTTAGCTTTAATGATTCCCTTATTTGGTGTAGGTAAAGTAACGGCAATTATTGCGTTATTTATATATGTTTTACTACCTATATTAAATAATACAATTGTAGGTGTTCAAAATATAGATCGTAATATTGTAGAAGCTGGCCGTAGTATGGGAATGACTAACTTTCAATTAATGAAAGATATTGAATTACCTTTAGCGTTACCAATGGTTCTAAGTGGGATTCGTTTGTCGTCAGTCTATGTGATTAGTTGGGCAGCACTTGCGAGTTATGTTGGCGCTGGTGGTTTAGGTGACTTAATCTTTAATGGTTTAGCATTATATGAACCAGAAATGATTATCGTAGGTACAATTTTGGTAACATTGTTAGCATTAATCGTTGATTTAATTTTAGCTCAAATTGAAAAATGGATTATACCAAAAGGACTTAAAATTTCCAGATAAACAATAAAGGAGGACATTATGAAATATTGTAAAAAGTATATTGTTGTTTTAGTGCTATGTCTAACTGTGTTATCTGGATGTAGCTTGCCAGGTTTAAAAAATAGTAGTTCAGATGATGAGGTTAGAATTACATCTCTAGGAACAAGTGAATCTCAAATTATTTCACATATGTTAAGACTACTCATTGAACATGATACAAATGGAAAGATTAAACCCACTTTAATCAATAACTTAGGGTCTAGTGTAATTCAACACAATGCTATTACGAGTGGTCAAGCTAATATGTCAGGTACGCGATATACAGGTACGGATTTAACTGGTGCATTAGGCGAAGATCCAATTAAAGATCCTGATAGAGCAATGAAAGTGACACAAAAAGGATTTGAAGAAAAGTTTAATCAGACTTTCTTTAATTCATATGGTTTTGAAAATACATATGCACTAATGGTAACAAAAGAAACAGCACAAAAATATAATTTAGAAACAGTTTCAGATTTAAAGAAACATGCTAAAGATTTAAGAGTAGGAATGGATAGTTCATGGCAAAATCGTAAGGGTGATGGATACCCTGGATTTAAACAAGAATACGGTATCCATTTTGGTACTGTTAGACCAATGCAAATTGGTTTAGTATACGACGCATTACATTCAGGTAACTTAGATGTCGCTGTAGGCTACTCAACTGATGGTCGTATCGCGGCATATGATTTAAAAGTACTGAAAGATGACAAGCAGTTCTTTCCACCTTATGATGCTAGTCCTTTAGCAACAGATAAACTATTAAAAGAAAAACCACAATTAAAACCAATTATTGAAAAATTAGAAGGTAAGATTTCAACTGAACAGATGCAAGAATTAAATTATCAAGCAGATGGAAAAGGTAAAGAGCCAGCAACAGTAGCAGAAGATTTCTTGAAAAAACATGATTATTTTGAAAATGATGCAAAACAGAAAGGCGGTCGAAATTAATGAATGGTAATTTATTTGAACAACTTATTTCTTACTATCAAACAAATTCAGGCTACCTTTTTGAATTGTTTATTAATCATTTCCTAATGTCAGTGTATGGTGTATTATTTGCGTCAATTATAGGTATTCCTTTAGGCATCATTATTGCACGATTTGGAAAATTATCAGGCGTTATCATTACTTTAGCGAATATCATACAGACTGTTCCTGTCATTGCGATGTTAGCGATGCTTATGTTAGTAATAGGATTAGGCATCAATACGGTTATTTTTACAGTATTCTTGTATGCTTTACTTCCAATTATAAAAAATACTTATACCGGTATTAAAGAAGTAGATATTAATATTAAAGATGCTGGAAAAGGAATGGGAATGACACGTAATCAAGTCTTACGTATGATTGAGTTACCACTTTCTTTATCAGTAATTATTGGTGGCATACGTATTGCACTCGTAGTTGCAATAGGTGTTGTTGCTGTTGGTTCGTTCATTGGAGCGCCTTCACTTGGTGATGTCGTTATTCGTGGTACGAATGCTACTGATGGTACACTATTTATCTTGGCTGGTGCATTACCAATTGTTGTGATAGTAGTTCTTATAGATATTGTTTTACGTCTAGTAGAGAAAAAATTAGATCCAGCTACACAAACGAATAATTAATAAAGTATTTAAGGAGTAGATAATATGGCTTTAATCCAGATGAATTACTTATCAAAAACACTTGGAATGCATCAATCTTTAAATATTATTTTACCTGAAGATGACAGTTACTTTGATTCATCGAACGAGACAAAAAAACTTAAAACAATGTTGTTATTTCATGGACTATCTAGCGACACTCACTCGTATATGAGATATACAAGTATAGAACGATATGCTAATGAATATCAATTAGCGATTATAATGCCTAATGCAGATCACAGTTTTTATACGAATATGGCTTTCGGACACAGTTATTATGATTACATTTTAGAAGTTTACAATTATGTACACCAGATTTTACCGTTGTCTAGAAAAAGAGAAGATAATTTTATTGCAGGGCATTCAATGGGAGGATATGGAACAATTAAATTTGCACTAACACAAAGTCAATTGTTCTCTAAAGCTGCTCCTTTATCTGCCGCATTCGACGTTTCCATGCTTAAAAATTACAAATGGTATGATTTTTCACCAGAATCTATAGTCGGAACGAATAAAGAAATAGTTGGTAGTAATTTTGATCCTTATTATCTTGTTGATAAAGCTATAGAGAAAAATATTGATTTGCCAGAGTTATTAATTATGTGTGGTACAGAAGATGAACTTTATAAAGGTAACTTAGATTTTATTAACTATTTAGATAAAAAAAATGTACAGTATGACTTTATAAAGAGCCCAGGAAAACATGATTATGCATTTTGGGATAAAGCTATTGAGAAAGTAATTAAAATATTTACAAATAATATATAAAATAATAAGACCATTAGTCTAACAATTTTGACTAGTGGTCTTATTATTTTATTCTTATATAGAAAGATTTAATATTGATTATTCATTTACAAGTTAATTTAAAAATCAATATATATTATTTAAGGCAATAGCAACAATTGAGTTTTATTAAAAAGATATATTGTTACTAAACAAATAATTCAATGATTTTATAGAATATATGCAACTAATAAAGAAATTGATAAATAAATTATTACAAATATAAATGAGGAGAGAAGATATAAAAATTTTATTATAGATATAAAAATTTTATTATTAAAAAGAAATTATGAAATAATTGTTCATATCTTCCGAAGATTTTGCAATTTTAATGCTTTTTTTCATACTTAGTAAGTCATGTGAATTTGAAGTATAGATAAAAGTGTGATTTTGCTTCTTTTATATTATGTTGATAGCAACTCTATTAGTCATCTTTTCTAATCTTCTTTTGTTTCTAATTTTTCTATACGAGACAAAGGAGTATCAAACATTACTATAGCTTTAATAGCGATTTTGATTAATCCAAAGCCTTATTAATAGATACTTTTTTATTTATTTATACGAAGCTTAATCATTAGTTAAACCTACTACTTGCTTAATATTCTTAGCTCTTTTTTTTAGTTTTTTTAAATCAGATTCAATATCGTCCACTAAACTATTTAAACTTGTTATCATGGTAGAATAGCCTCGAAACACAGTAATGCCATTTTCTACAGTTGGGTTACTATTGGGTCTGTAAGGCATTATATTATGTGTGTATTCATCTCTATATCTCATAGTACGTATAGGAACATCTTTATTAAGGATATTGCCGATTTGTCTATGTGTGTCGTTATTTGAAGCTATCAAATTTTCTACTAAATTTCGTTTAAAACCTATATCTTTTTTTACTTCATAATGTGAAGTATATTCTTGAGCTAATGAATATAATAAATCATTTAATGTATGTAGAAAATGTAAAGTAATATTATGAAAATAAAAAACCCAATAATAGTTTCTTTTTTCTTCGTTAACAGTTTCAATTAAACTTATTGAATATTTTAAACTTACAAAAGAATTACAGAAATATTCACAGGTATCGTGTATAGAATTAATAGTAGAAACTATATTTGAGCCTAATCTATCCAACCCATTAATTAAATCATTAAATTTAGAAAAGTCGAATATATCTATTTCTTTAAGTAGCTGATTGTATTCATATTCAAAATAATTTTCATCAATAAAAAATGGTTTCATTGATTTTAGTTCCTTTCATTCTTGAGTATAATTATTTTAATATATTTTGGGCAATAGGTAAAAGCTTACAAAAAAATAAAAGAGGTAAAGTGAATGAAGTGGTATAAAAATGAACAATTATTGAATTACGCGAAAAAAGCTGATGAGGCTGTAGATAAAAAGGATGCAAATTCATTATATGAAATTAGTGAGAAATTGGAAAAATTATCAACTGATTATGTTGAATCTAAGATGATGTATACTTATTATTTGTACATTAGTTTTACTAGTTTAAATAATTATATTGATATAAAAGGTAATAACAAAGAAACCGTAGAATGGGAAAAATTAATTGAAAAAAGCTTGTTTTTAGCTAGAACTGCGATTAATTCAATGAACGAATATTTAAAAGATACTGAAATTGATGAGATAGAATACATATATTTAAATGATATATATAATAGTGTAAAAACTAATTATTGTAATCTACTTATTTCTATAGGAAAATATTCATCTGCAATATTTGAAATGAGAAAATTAGCAACTTCTCAGTTTGGTATGGCAATTGGAAATTTAGGGACAGAAATTTTTGATTATGCTTGTTTTGATTATACAGATAATAAAGAGCCTCTTTATAAATATGCTTATCAATTGCTAGATACGGCTTTAACTTATGAGGATAGTATAGTACACCCTAATGCAAAAGCTTTTTATCAAAGTAAAATTGATATTCTCGATGAAATCGATAATTTTAATCCCTATGATACAGAGTACAATGTGGAATCTATATTAAAAAAAGATAGATTAGATGATTATAACTTTACAAATAATATTACTAATGAAGACTACTGGGATTGGGTGGCAGAAAATAGTTTAGCATTGAACACAATAAATGATATAGATTATATGGCTAAAAATAATCAAGACACTCTTCATTTGCCAAACATATTAACGTCAATTAATGATCATTCATCATTTTATGGGATTTTTAATCAAATTAAACAAGAGTATTGTTCTGCCAGATATATACTTTATGAAGGGATGTATAATAACAAGAATCATTTTTCAGATGAAAATGTATATTTAGTAAATACAATTGACTATCCTAAATATGGTTTAAATATAGAAAAAGTAAAGGCAGCATATAGAAGTGCTTATGCATTGTTTGATAGAATTGGATATTTTTTAAATGAATATTTCGAATTAGGATTGAAAGATTATGAAGTCTCTTTTAAAAGAATTTGGCAAAGTGCTAATAATAAAATATATGAGGTATCTGAAAATAATATTGCCTTGAAAGGCATGTATTGGACGTATAAAGATTTATTCGCTAAAACTAAATCAAAGAATTTGGATTGTATAGATAAAAAGTTAAGACGTACTTATACGATAAGAAATATAATGGAACATAGGTATTTAAAGGTATTAGATAGTAATTTTATAGATCAAGCCACTAGTGATTATGATAACTTAGCATATACTATTACATCAGATGAATTAAATGAGTTAGGGATTAATTTAATTAGAATATGTAGAGAATTAATTATATTATTATGCTTTACAGTAAATATAAATGAAAATAATATAAATAAAGATGAAAAAGATAAATTTGTAACTATGGCGCTCCGCGAATTTAGTGACGAATGGAAAATTTAAAACAAAGTAGATTTATAAGCTAGCGATAAAATCAAGTCGCTAGTTTTTTTAGTTCAAAAATTAAAAGGTTAAATTTAACCATTGACAATTAATAGGTAGCAATATATAATAAGGTTAACATTAACCCAAGGAGGAAATTATATTGGATTTATTAAAACAAGTTAACACATTAAGGGGTTCAATGACATTAGAAGAATTACAGGAATTAGTAATTAAAAAAATTAGCAAACAAGAAATTGACAATGAGTTTAATGATAATTCGACTAAAGAAATAATCAAACAATTAGAAAATAAGACAGTTCAAGAATTACAAAGTATCTATTATGACTTGCAAACTATGAACCGTCATTCAGTATCAACATATACTGAGTCTATCGAATCACTATCTTTAGAGATTTTCAAAACTTATAGTAATCAAAATTCACTATTAGATTTAGGTTCGGGAACAGGACATATGCTATGGAGAGCGAGTAAGGAAGGTCATTTTAAATACTTAAGGGGGGAAGAAATTAATCATAACGTAGCTGAAATTAGCGAACAGCTTCTATCTCAAACAGAAACGAATATAGAAATTAAAAAAATTGATTCTACTTTAAATTTTGGAAGCAATGATAAATTTGAATGTATTTATTCAGATGCATTATTTTTAAATGCAGATAATAAACGTTTAAAACAAATTGAAGATTCCGCTTCTAACAGTTATCTAAAGACAAGAAGTAAATTCTCTGAATGGATATTTACAAATCGTATTTTAAATAATTTAGAGGATAAGGGTGTAGGAACTATTGTAGTAAGAAACGCTGCTACATTTACTGAAATGGCTAAAGATATTCGTAAAGAGTTAATAGAGAAAAATTTAATAAAAGCAGTTATTCAACTTCCTTCGAACTTGATTACTAATACGGCTATACCTACAACTTTATTAATTTTGCAAAAAGATAATAACGATAAGATTACATTTATTGATGCTTCAGAAATTTATACTCAAAAGGGCAGAATGCAGAATACTTTTGAGGATGAAAATATTACAACTATTATGAAAGCGCTAGAAGAAGAGACTGATATTTCTGTAAAAGTGAATAAACAAGAAGTCAAAGATAATGACTATAATTTATCTCCTATTCGTTATCTAGTTAATATTGAAGATCGTCTTGTAAATCCTACCGATTTAACTAACATCGTAGAAACGATTCGTGGAAAAGATGTTTCTAAAAAAAGATTAGATGAGGAAGAAAGTAAAGATAAAGCAGGTTACTTACTAAATTTATCTGATGTAAAAGATTATAAAATTGATATCCCTAAACAACAAATTAGTCAAGATATACTCGATGAATATGAGAGATATCTATTAAAACCTAAGGATATTGTATTAAGTACAAGAAGTTCGGATTTAAAAATAGCTATTGTTACCGAAAGTTTAGCTAAAGATAATCTAATTATTTCTTCTAATTTTAATATTTTAAGAATTAAAGACGATAAAGTGAGTCCTTACTATTTATTTGCATTTTTAACAAGTGAAATAGGTATTGAACAGTTAAAACAACTAATGACGGGAACTGTGATTAATGTTATTTCACAAAAATCCTTGCAAGAATATAAGGTGTCTATATTAGATGAAGAAACACAAGAAGACATCGCCTTTAAAATGGAAGAAGAGTTAATCGAATATTACAGTTATTTGAAAAAAATCAAAAGCTTCAAAGAAAAGTTACCACAATTTTTTAAGGAAAACGGAGGGGAATAAGATTGGGTAAATTAAGTATCGAAGAACTAAATGATTTTTTAGAAGAATTATTCGATAGATTAAAACAAGAAGCAAGGCTATATAATCAACAAAGCGAATTTGATACTTTCTTAGAACGTTATCAATTTGAAAAAAGTGATAGTACACAAGGACATCTTTATAGTGACAATGCTAAAATTCTCATTCTAGGGGTGAGAAACGGTGGATTAAAATCAAAAGATATTAGTGGCATATTCAAGAAAGCTAGATTGAAAGATAGATATGAAATTGTCGAATATGACGATTTAACAAATTTTGATATCTCTACATTAGAAAATTCGACCCAATATACAGATGTTTTTATTGGTGCTGTCCCTCATAAAATGAGAGGGATAGGAGACACCAATAACCCAGTTCAAACCCTCATAGATGGATCGGAAACAATATATCCTAAAATCCATAAACTAATGACAGGTTCAGAACTAAAAATAACTAAAAAGAATCTAACAGATGCAATTGTTCAATCAATATTAATTAACAATGAAATGTGAATTCAATATATTTAAGGTAGTGGTTAATATTGAAACTTTAATGATACAATAATTTTTGATATACAGATGTAAATACTATAAAAGAATTTAAGGAGAAAAAACATGGCAAAAAAAAATAAAAATAACGAGTCTCTAGAGAATATATTATTTAATATTAGAAATATACTTAGAAGTTCGGGTAAAACTGACGATAAACGTGATGCGATTATTGGCTTGATTTTCATAAAATTCGCTTCTGATAAATTTGAAAAACAACGAAAAAAAATTGAAAAGGAATATGGAAATGATATTGCATTTTTAGAAGATAAATCTTTTTATTTGGCCGACAATATTTTTTATTTAGAACCACATACTCGTTGGGATTACATAGTGAAAAATGCCAATAAAGATGATATTGCAGTTATAATAGATACTGCTATGGCAGATATTGAAAAAGATAATAAAACTTTAGAAGGTGCTTTACCACTAAATCTTTATTCTGAATTTAATTTATCTGTAAACACTTTTAAGCAACTTATTGACCAAATTAGTAAGATTTCAGAGAATAATTTTAAAGAAGAAGATTTAATTGGACGTGTTTATGAATATTTCTTACAAAGCTTCGCCCTTTCAGCTACAAAAGAAGAAGGAGAATTTTACACTCCTGTTTCTGCCGTGAAATTAATAACTGAATTAATTGAACCATATAGCGGACGCGTTTACGATCCAGCCTGTGGTTCAGGTGGTATGTTTGTTCAATCGATGAAATTTATTCAACGTCATAATGGAAATAAATCAGCAGTATCAATAATTGGTCAGGAGAAGAACCCAGATACACGTCGTCTTGCTAAAATGAATTTAGCTATAAGAGGAATATCATACGATTTAGGAGAAGCAAATGTAGGAGAAAGTTCAAGTTTTACTCATGATGAGCATAAAGATATTAAAGTTGATTATATTATGGCTAATCCTCCTTTTAATCTTAAAGATTGGCGTTATAAAAATGAATTGTTAGATGATCCAAGATGGCAAGGTTATGGGGTGCCTCCTGAAAAAAATGCTAACTATGCTTGGATATTGCATATATTATCAAAATTAGATGTCACTAACGGAATAGCTGGGTTTTTATTAGCTAATGGTGCATTAAGTTCAGATTTAGAAATTGGAATACGATCCAAATTAATAGAAAATGATAAAATAGAATCGATAATAGTTCTTCCAAGAGATATGTTTTACACTACAGATATATCTGTAACTCTATGGATTGTAAATAATAATAAAAAAGCAAGTGTAAATGGTGAACGACATTTAAGAAACCGTGAAAATGAAGTATTATTTATTGATTTACGAAGTTGGGACGAAAATGTTAAACAGTATGCAATTGAAAAAGGAACAAAAAAGAAGAAAACTATTTTCACAGATGAACAGATTTTTGATATAAAAAAAATATATCATTCATGGCAAGAAGGTGTTGGATATGAGGATGTACCAGAACTTTGTAAATCCGTTGATACTGAGGAAATTCGTAATAAAAATTATTCATTAGTTCCTAGTAAATATATTGAATTTATTGATCACGATTTAGAAATAAATTATGAAGAAGAAATGTTACGAATTCAAAAACAAGTAAGAAAAGTACTTAAAGAAGAAAAAGAAACGCAAAATACTCTAGAGGAGGCATTTAAAGACATTGGTTACGAAATATAGAATAGGAGATTTTATTGAACAATGTAATGAAAGAAACTATGATGAAAAGTATACGGTTAGGGATGTTAAAGGGCTTTCTGTCGAAAAAAAATTTATAAAAACTAAAGCTAAAATGAAAGGTGTATCATTAAAACCTTATAAGTTAGTAAATCCAGATGAATTCGCTTATGTAACTGTAACTTCTCGTAATAGTAATAAGATAACTATTGCACATAATGATAGTAAAGATACTTACATAGTATCTTCCTCTTATATTGTATTTAAGATTAAAGATACCAATAGATTAGACTCTGAATATTTGTATATGTATTTTAACCGCCCTGAATTTGATCGTTTTGCTCGTTTTAATTCATGGGGGTCGGCTCGGGAAACTTTTTCGTGGGAAGATTTATGTGAGGTAGAACTTATCCTTCCACCGTTAGAAATTCAAAAAAAGTTTGTCAGGGTGTATAAATCTTTAATAAATAACCAAAAAGTATATGAAAAAGGGTTAGAAGATTTGAAACTGGTTTGCGATGCCACTATTGAAAAACTACGTCGAGAAATTCCAAGTGAGACTATTGGCCCTTATATTGATAAAATAAATAAAAAAAATATAGATGGTAAAATCACGCTGGTTAGAGGTGTAAACTCTTCTGGACAATTAATGCCAACAAAAGCTAAGATGGCAGGTATAAATTTAACAAATTACAAAATAGCAGAGGTAGAAAATATTGTTTATAATCCATCGAGAATAAATCTTGGATCAGTGACTTTAGTGGATGAAAGATGTATAGTTTCTCCGATGTATGAAGTATTTAAAGTAAACAGTAATAAAATCTTACCTCAATATATTATGATGTGGTTAAGTAGAAAAGAAACCCAAAGATATACTTTATTTAATGCATTAGGTTCAGTTAGAGATACATTTGATTTTAAATTAATGAAAGAGCTAGAGATTCCTATTCCTGACATTGAGACACAAAGATCTATTGTAAATATTTATAAAGTCTATTTTAAACGTAAAAAGCTAAATGAACATTTACAAAATAATATAAAAAATATATGCTCTATTTTAATAAAAGGATCTGTTAAGGAGATGAGGGAGTATGCAGAAGTTTGATGAAAAAACTTTAGAAGAAGCTATAATTGAAATGTTTTTAGATAATAACTATGAATATCTAAAGGGAAGTGAAGTTAATCGAGAAACAGATGAAATTTTATTAATTGACGATATAACTAATTTTCTAAAGTATAGCTACCCACATCTTAATGATATAGAAAGAGAAAGAGTTATTAATAAAATTAAGGTAGTAACGTCCTCTTCTTTATATCAATCAAATAAAAACTTATTTTCTATATTAAACGAAGGGTTTAATTTAAAAAGAGAAGATGCTTCAAAAACTTCAATTCATATTAATTATATAGATTTTGAGAATCCTAAGAATAATATATTTAAAATAGTTAATCAATATACGATAACTGATAATCAAGATCGTCGTCCAGATGTAATAATTTTTATAAATGGTATACCGATTTCGATATTTGAGTTTAAATCAGCTATAGAAGAAAATGTGACAATTTATAATGCCTGGGAACAAATTCATTTAAGGTATAATCGAGATATACCTAACTTAATGAGATATTGTTTTTTATCTGTAATAAGTGATGGAGCTAATACAAGAATGGGAACTATATTCACCCCTTATGAATATTATTATTCTTGGAATAAAGCAGATGAAAAAGAAAAAGTTAAAAATGGTGTTTCATCGCTAAAAACTTTAATAGATGGGGCTTTTTCGAAAGAAAGAATAATCGCCATATTAAGAGATTTTATTTACTATTCGGATTCAAATGAAAATGAAAAAGTAATTGTTTCCAGATATCCACAGTTTTTTGGAGCAAAAAAAGTATTTGAAAACATTAAGCTTCATTTAAAACCCAAAGGAGATGGCAAAGGCGGAACTTATTTTGGAGCTACAGGTTCAGGAAAAACAAATACAATGTTGTTTTTATCAAGATTATTATTAACCCACGATAGAGATATATTCAATGCTCCTACAATAATTATTTTAGTTGATAGAGAAGATTTAGCCAATCAGACAAGTGAACTTTTCGAAAACTCTAAAAAATATTTAAAAGAAAATAACGTAAAAACTATAGATAGTCGTGCGCATTTAAGAGAAGAACTAACAAATAATAAATCTGGTGGTATATATATATGTACAATTCAAAAATTTGAGGAAGAGACAGGTTTATTGTCTATCAGAAATAATATTATTTGTCTTTCTGATGAGGCTCATAGAACACAAACTAACATAGGTAGTACATTAAAAAAAAGTGAAAAAGGAATTGAAAATTCTTATGGGTTTGGATATTATTTAAGAAATGCTTTCCCTAATGCTACATATGTTGGTTTTACAGGAACGCCTATTGATGATACTATCCATGTTTTTGGAGATATTATAGAACAATATACAATGAAAGAATCTACTGACGATGGTATAACTGTAGGTATATCTTATGAGCCAAGACTAGCGAGAGTTATTATTTCTGATGAGCAATCGACAAAAATTGATAGTTATTATCAAAAGATAATTGAAGAAGGAGTAAATATAGAGCAAGCTGAAAAAAGTAAACGTGCTATGTCGAATATGCATCAAATCCTAATACATCCAGAACGCGTAAAAAAAATCGCTGAAGATATAAATATCCATTATTCAAAATTAGTAGAAGAAAAACCTGAAATTGTACAAAAAGCTATGATTGTGACTAGTAGCAGAGAACATGCATATAAAATTTATCAAGAACTGAAAAGAATTCGACCAGATTGGTTTTTACCAAAAAAAACAAGTAAAAGTAATTTATCTAAATTAGAGCTTGAAAAGTTAGTAAAATTGCCTAAAGTTAATCTTATTGCAACGCGTAATGTTAATGATTCAAAGGAAATGTATGATTTAATAGGTGATAAAAGATATAAAAAACTTCTTGAAAAACAGTTTAAAAATATAAATTCAAATTTTCAAATTGCTATTGTAGTAGATATGTGGATTACTGGGTTTGATGTTCCTAGTTTAGCAGTTATGTATAATGATAAACCTTTAAAACAACATACTTTGATTCAAACAATTTCAAGGGTAAATAGAGTTTTTAAGGGAAAAGAAAAAGGAATTGTAGTTGATTACATTGGTATCCGTGAAGCAATGCTAGAAGCTCTGAAAAAATACAATAATTTTCAAGAAAATACAATTAATGACATAGATGTAACATTACGGTTATTTAAAAATCAGTTATCCATCTTAGATTCATTGTTTAATACATTTGATTCTTCTAAATTTTTTGATGGAAAACCGTATGAAAGGTTAATGACATTAAATTTTGGATGTGAATATATTCAAAAAACTCAAGAATTAGAAAATAGATTTATGCAAGAATCATTTAAAATGAAAAAAGCATTTGAAATTGCTCGTCCGTCTGGAAAGCTTAGTAATAATAATATAGAAAAAGCACAATTCTATTTAGCTATTAGATCTATTCTTTATAAACAAGTCAAAGATAACGTTCCTGACGCAGAAATAATGAATAAGAAAGTACAAGAAATGGTTTATAAAGCAATATCAGCGTTAAAAGTAGAAAACATATTTAATGCTGGATCGGATGAACTATTTAGCCAAGCGAATCAAAATGAATTACTAAATTTGCCTATGCCAAACACTAAATATAAAGTTTTAATGAAAATCTTGAAAAAGCAAATTAAAGCTTATAGTAAAATAAATAAATTAAAAGCAATTGAATTTTCTGATCGCTTAAAAAAAGTAGCAGATAAATATAATAATCGAAATAAAAAAAATGAATCGTCTGCTACAGAATTTGAAAGTATTGATGAATTATCTAATCAAATTATAAATATTATGGATGACTTAAAAAATGAAGCAAATACCTTTAGAAGTTTGGGAATTTCAAATGAAGAAAAAACTTTTTATGATATTTTAGTTAAAGTAAGAGATAACCATAATGTTGAATATTTGGATGAAAGTAGTATATCTCTTGCAAAAAAAATAAAAAAATTAACCGATGATATAATGAAAATTCCGGATTGGAATAGTCGCGACGACATAAAAAATAGTCTAAAAAGAGATATGAAGATATTGCTACATCACAATGAGTTCCCTATACAGTATAATGATGAAATATTTATATCAGTGTTAGAACAAATTAATAACTCCGATAAATAAAAAAAGCATCCCTCACTGCTAAGTGAGGGATGCTCTAGTTTTGTAAAAAGTAATGTATATTTCATTTTGTTAAATAATGATTAATGATATCTTGAAAATCATTGTTAAGCACCGTTGTTATAGAGTCATCATTCATAAAATCGTTATAAATCTTATTAAGAATTTCTTCATCTTCGATAGCTGTGAAATGATGCACTAATCCTTTTACAATTGAAGTGTAATTATGTGATGCTAAACAACTGGCAACCGTTTGCCAGTCTGATTGTTTAGTTTCACGGTTCATAGATAGTCCTCCTTTATTTCAATGTCCATCTTTGTCTTGCTTTAGGGTTGAGTGGATGCATGATCTCATTCGTTGCTGGATTAATGAGCTTTTTTACTTTCTTTTTATGAGGTTTTAACATTTCCATCACTTGTTCAACACGTTTTTCGACACCAGGACGTTTAGCATAAGCACCATATGCTAGAATAACTTTTTCACTTTCAGATACTGCTTTCATAATATGAATATCTGTATGCTTATCATAGGGTTCTTTTATATGCTTAAGATTTTCAGGTGTTTTAATGTTCGAAAATAAATTAACAAGATAAACTGAACCATAATCGTTTTCAGATGATAATTGATTTAGAATTAGGACGGTCGTTAAATCAAGAGATAATATTCCATCTAAATGAGGATACATCGTTATCACTGTACAAGTTGGCAATTTTCTATCCCATGTTTTTTTAAGTAAATAACGATGTTGTTCATCGTCACTGAAGATAGCTTTAGTTTCTATAATACTTGTAATTGCATTCATCATACTCGTGGCTCCTTTTAGTATTCTTCTGGTAAAAGCATCACATAATAAAAAGTGTCTATATCATCTTCTCGGATGACGTAGACTTTCTTAGGTACTGCATTTTGATTTTTTACATAGTTTGTATAGTGATGTTCCAATTTGTATGTGGGCTGTTCTTGTTCATGTGTAATTGAGAGTATATTCTCATCTTCTTGCAGTCTAAAAATGTGTAGGTAATCTGTATGATCTTGATTATCTTTTTCCTTTACCATGTTCCAAAGTAAGATTTGAAGATCTAGAGATAGTTGTTCACTAATACCTTTTGTGATGTATCGATTGATTTTCATATTATTTTACCTCATCTTGAATTTCTTTCATGATAACAATAGCTTGGCTAATAATCGTAACAGATATTTGTGCCACTTTGATCCAATTATTCATGGTCATTTCCTCCTTCTTTTAATAGATGACGTTCATCTATAAGCGTATTTTTAGTATCAGTGAGGTATAGAAAATCCATATCAAAATGATCTAAATAACCAATACTGATGAGTTGGTTGTTTGCGTACATCAGAAATGGATAGATACTTAATTCATGTAATTCATCGTTGTAGTAGGTATAAGTTTCAAGTGTAAGATAAGCAAGGGGCGAATTATCAACGAAACGAGCAGGAAGTATATTTTCTGCTGCTTCATCTAGTGTTTCACATTCCCATTCCTCTGTATTAGATAATCGGAATAAGTGAGTCATATATTGTTTGAGTTTTTGAGTCATTGTTTCCATCATATTACCTCCAAGATATTTATAATGTGATGTAGTTGATGAACTACATCATTGAGATAATATATATTTGAAAGGTGACTTGTTACGTTAGGAGTAGTGACAGAAGTGACGATAGTGATATAGAAAAAAATGGCTTATAGACTAAATTCGAGGAAGAATATTTCAGAAGATATTTGAGATAAAAAAGAAGACGAACAATTGAGTAATTGTTCGTCTGGATTAATATTATTTAATAAGGTTGCTACGATATCTTTGTTGAATTTAAAAGTAATGTAAAACTGCTTTTTATTACCTTTATCTGCTTCAATATAGATATGATCGATGACTAAGTGATAAATGTTTTTTAAAGAAGTTTTATCTGTGCTTTCTAGATTTTTAAATAAAACAGTAAAAATATCAATTACTGTATTTGTATCTATTTTTGGATGTTCCACTAGTTGTTTATGTTCTAGATGTGTAATACTGCTTTCTAATTCGCGTATTTGTTGAGTATATTTAAGTAACGCAGGCTGGATTGATTCGATAATGCTGCTATCTTGTTCAGTAGCTTCAATTAAGTTATCGTATTTAGATCGCAATTCTTCTATTTGGAATTGTTTATTAGCAATTTCATGTTTAATTTGGGTAGTATCTGGTGTTCTTTTTGAGTTAACAGCATTGACCACTTTTTGAATTAAATCAGGTTTACGAATCAAATTCTTGATATTTTGAAATACATAGTCTTCTATGAAGTCAGCACGAATATTTGGAGCTTCTTTACAATCAGAGCCTTTTTGTTTACGTGTTCGGCAGATATAGTAACGAAAACGGCGTTTACTTCCATCCTTAAGCGTATTTACAGTATTTGAAATGACGTAGTTCGCATTACAACTTTTACATTTTAACAAACCAGTAAGAAGGTTGTCTGTTTTGTTATTACCGCGTTTATAACATTTTCTTGCTTTATGTTGTGCTTGAACTTTATTCCATAGTTCTTGAGACACAATGGCTTCATGCTTGCCTTCAGTAATAATAGGTTTATCATTATACCCTTTACGACCTTTTTTCTTCCAGTCAACATATTGATTATAAACAACTAAGCCACGATATACTT
Source organism: Staphylococcus sp. HMSC070D05 (assembly GCF_001815595.1). Classification (NCBI taxonomy): domain Bacteria; kingdom Bacillati; phylum Bacillota; class Bacilli; order Caryophanales; family Staphylococcaceae; genus Staphylococcus; species Staphylococcus sp. HMSC070D05. Next base: position 71,831 of record NZ_KV821155.1, read on the forward strand.
TATTTTTAAGAATATAAGATATAGAATCTTTGGAATGTGGCTTATCTAATTTTGTGACTTCATGTTTGTCATTTAATGTTTTAGCAATTGCAGTGTAATTCATGCCCTGACTATACATTTGATATATCTCTTTTACAATTCTACTTTCATGTTGATTAATAATTAAGTTACCATCAATACGATCATAGCCATAAGGTGTTTGGCCACCAACGGATTTTCCTTCGTTAGCCTTATTAGAAGAAGCGAGACGAATATTATCTTTTAATATAGCACGCTCGTATTCACCAAGAGACCCCATGATATTCAGCATTAATTTATGCATATCACTGTCTATACCAAGGTGTTCACTTACTGAATAAAAAGATACATTGTTTTTTTCACATTCTTCAACAATTTGAAGTATGTCCTTCATACTTCGCCCAAGACGAGAAAGTTTCCACACGACTATTTTATCAAACTTATTCATTTTTAAATCTTTAAGCATTTGTTGTAAAGCAGGACGGTTATTCATTGCCGCACCACTTATCCCGTTATCTATATAAGGAGATGTCATTTCATAATCGTGTAGCGTACAATACTTTTCTACTTCAGCAAGTTGAGCGGCAATAGAATAATTATCAACCTGCTTTAAAGAACTTACTCTAGCATAAGCAGCTACTCTAGTTTTATTTGTGACTGTATTCATTTTATCAGATCCTTATTTGTTAATATTTTAATTATTTATCAAACTTTGAAAGTGGGAAGCGTATCAATATGTGAATAACAATTCAGTTGCGATAGTTCTAAACTTGGATAATCTGAAATGTAACCCCACACTATGATGGGGATATTAGCAACGATTCCATATTTTATATCATTAATTAAGTGATCTACAGCAGTGTAGGATTTAGTAACTTTAATATTTAAATTTTGACATTCTTCTTTTAACATATCGATATTGTCATTAGGCATTAATTGTCTTTCATCTATTTCGTTTTCATGAGCTAAAATAAGTACTTCACTTGGTTTTTGATACAACATTTATATCATCCTTTTCTTTTAATAGGTTAATTGGGTGGTCTTTTAGAAAGACACCTGTGATATTTTTATCTTGATCTACGGTTACTCGAGTAATCATTTCAGTTAGTTGGTCAAGATATAATGTATAATTATTTAAAATATTTTTTGTGATTTTGTAAACGTTTATATCAGAATTAGATTGTTGATAGTAGTTCATTTTATATTGCCAGATTTCCAACTCGTTGATTTTCATTTTATAGTCCTCAATGCTGATTTGTTTTTTAGACAATTCTTCAATAAGGGTATTTTTACTAAAATTAGGCTTACTTCGATGAATTTTAGTAGCCAATCTCTTTTGAACCATAGATTCTAAACATTGTAGTGTAGGCTTAGTTAGAATGTTATATTCAATAATGTCAATCGTTTGTTGATCTATCTCAGAGGCTACAAGATATCCCATATCACACTTTTTATAACCTACATTTTCATTCAGAGGACAAATGTAATACGTAATAGGATGTGTCATATGCTTTCTCTTCATACGTATAGGTGTCATTGTTGCGCCACAAATGCATTTGATTTTCTTACGAAGCAAAACCATAGGGTGTTGATGTTTTAATGTTTGTTTAGAAACGCGTATCGTTTCAGCTTGACGAAATATTGCCTCATCTATAATAGGTTTAAAAGTTCCTTTATATTCACCAAATTGATTGCGTATTAGGCCAGCATACTTTGCATTAGTAAGAATACGCTTAACCTGTTTAGGTGTTCTATCAAATAATTCGATATGGTTATTAAGTGCCTGGGATATTTTTTTATAACCCCAACCTTGTTGAATATAAGAATTAAAAACAAATTTAATTGTAGTAACCTTAGATGAATCGATATGAAAGGACTTATTCTTATATATATAACCAAATGGCGCGTTTGTACCTAATAATTGATGATTCTTAGCTTTCAATGCATTAGCTGAACGGACGTTCTCTGAGATAATTTTACTTTCTGTTTCTCCAAGAATTGCTAAAAATCTTATCTTGAAAGCTTGGGTTTTATCAGATAAATCAAACTGACCATCACATAACGAGGTAATTAAAACTTGGTGCGTTTCACATAATTCCTGGAATTCTAAAAAGTCATGATAATTTCGATTCAAACGATTGATACGAAAAACAATAATATGTTGGCATTCGTTGTTTCGTATCATTTCTAACATAGACTGATAGCCATCACGTGTATTAGTACGACCACTTTTTACATCGCTTAGAAATGTAACATCTTGAAGATGATGTTTATTTGTATAGGTTTGGATTGCTTTTATTTGAGACTTCACAGAATTTTCTATCTTCTTTTTATCTACAGATTGACGTGCATAACCAATAATCTTACCCATTGTAGGGCCTCCTTTCTAATATGATAATATACATTTAAACTTACATTTAATGAGCTCTAACTCCTGCTAAGAGAGTTAGAGCGGCAATTTTATTCAGATTGTTCATCGAGATACTCAATTATAATATCTGCTAACATATTTATGAGTTCTTCCACTTTTATCACCTTTCTTAGTTAGTCATTTTAACGTCACTATCATCACCATTGTCACTTTTGAACTTAATACCTTTAACGACTGTTTTACCAGAAGATTTAGTTTTAGTATAATTAATACCTAGTTTTTGCATTCCAACACTAAATTCACGCCAGAATGCAATAGGTGATAATAAATGAGTTACATTATAGTTATGCATCTCTGACCACGATTTGAAAGTGGCTATCAATTCGTTGCCCAATATATTACTATTATTAGAATTAATGTCTAAGCAATTTCTTATGAAGTCTGTCATAGGTGAAACTTCGTTAAAATATTTTTGCTTAATTGCATTCATACTTTTAGAAGGTGTAAATTGATAATCGTTTTGATTTAAGCGACGTAGCCCGTCTAAAGCCCAATTCAATATACCTGATAACTCTTTTTCAAGCTGCTGAGGTAAATTTTTATTTTGCGAATGTAATGGTATCGGTTTAGTCATAGGCAAGATTAGAAGTCTACGTTTCAATCCGCTGCTTTTATCTTTAATTACTGGCAAATCGTTTAATAGAAATGTCATTTTAGCAGAGATTACTGTTTCGATTTCTTTAAGTCCTTTGCGATTAACCGTTATCTTTTCACCAGCTGTAATAGCTTTAAGTTTATCTGTATTAAATTCAGTGTTTGATGATTCGGTAGCTAAATTAAGTTTTTTTTGCAATAAAGGCTCGAGTCCAAAACTATGATTGAAGTTGCTCAATGAAATGGCAGTCGTATTAGGTATACCAACAAGGTGTTCTAATAAACCAAATAATGTCGATTTACCTTCTCCTCCTTGACTGTATACTAACAAGAAAGCATTAGCTTTAAACTCATTGGAGAGTACATAGCCAAACCATTCTTGGACAAACGCAATATCATCTTTATCATCAAACCATTCACGTAAAGACTGTTGAAATACTGGAGCTTTAGCCTTTGAATTATATTTTACATGTGATTTGATGGTTGAAAGGTGTAGGGGCGATTTAGGTTCTATTTTTAATGTATTATAATTAAAAGCACCATTTTCTAAAGTGAGCGCTTTCTGATTGAACTCACTAGGTTCATAGACCATAATACGTCGTTTAATTTGGTCTAATAAAGCAGTTTCAAGGTTTTTCGACCAACTTGTCTCTAATGTGTGACAAAGTTCATAGATAAATCTTTGTAAGGGAAGATCGGTGATTTCCCATACGCCTTTTTCATAATTGTAAATCCTCACTTCATTTGGATCATCGGAAGTACTAATAATGTTAAAACAAGAATCAATGAAATTCGCTGTTATACCCTTTTTGATACGTATTTCACCCTTTTGCGTTTCGTAAGTCAGATCCTCTTTTAATACATTTTGAAGAGTGTGACCAAAATTATAACCTTTTTGTGATAACGCTATTTTCGAGAGTGATGGTACATTGTGACTTTTGTTTGCATGATACAAGTAAAATTGCTTGTTAAGGTTGTTTCGTAATATCCTTTTTTGATCTTGAGTATTTAGGCCTGATAAATGATAAATTGGAAAAGACGCAGTAGTAGCGTCTTCCAATTTATTAATTAAAGTGTCTTTATCTGGTTGTTGTTTGATAAACGGAGTAACAATGTTTAAATTTTCAGTTGACTTTACGTTAATCAAGTTAATCATCCTCCTCTGCATCAGCCCATGGATCAAAAGAATCCATCTGAGGTTGACTAGAAAGGGTTTGTTGATTATTAATATGCTCTTGAACCATTTGATTACTTCTATTTGAAGGAATATCAAATTGCCAATCATTTAATCCAGGAAAGTTGTTATTTTTAATAAAATAATTAGCTCTACCAGTTAAACCATTTAAATCTTCTGTGTTAACATCTTCTGTTCCAAGTGATGTACTTGCGGCAGTTAAAAATTGACCAAACTGAGACATTTGACGTTGATCGATAAATATTAAATATGGATTAATAGTACGTTCATTTTTGTTATCATCAATGATAGTCACATTTAAATTGAGAACATCTTTTATCTCCTCCGATTTAAGTATGACTTTATCATCCATTGCTTTATTTATTTTAAAATTTACTGTCCCTGTTTGTATTTCATTTATTAAGTTTCTTACGCTATAGTTAGCCATTTCATTTTTCCTCCATTTGTTTAAAATTTAAAATGTTTTTCAACGGAAAGTCGTTGTGATAACGATTGATTGTCTTTTCGAAACGTTGTTGTAAAAGCATTTGCCAATTTGAATAACTTGGGTTGACTTCAATCCATAGCTCATCATGAATGACATGAACGATATCTAAATCAAGTTTGTATGCTTCCAACATGAGTAACTTAATCGCGGTCGCGACTGATGATTGAAGTGCGAAGTTACGTTTAGTACTCTCTTTCATTTTGGCAAGTGGCATAACTCTTCCAAAGAAGGTTTGTACTTCATTTTGATTTGAGCATAAGGTTAAATACCGAATTGCTTCGGATATCTGTAACTCTAATTGCTTTAATACATGTTTTAAGTCTACAGAAGTAACGTGAAACCCTTTCTTTCTTAATTGTTCTATCAACGTGTTAGTACTTGCGCCATAAAGCCAAGCAAGTAAAAAGGTTTTACATGCATTACGTAAACATTCAGGTGATGCATTTAAGTTGTATGAATTAATCAAGTTACCAACGTAGCTGTATATATCCTGACCAGTATTAAAATGACCTAGTAAAAACGGATCGTTAGCATAGTATGCTAAAAATCGCAGCTCAGCTTGGTTAAGGTCTACAGACCATAATTCTTTGTGAGAACTGCTTGAAATAGCATACTTTCGCATAGACTTAGGTATAGAGGTTAATGGCATCTTCTTAGCAGTCATACGCCCACTATATGAAGAATAAAAATGCCATTCACCTTTAATTATGAAACTATCTCCCTGGTCCACTGATGCCCTAACAAATGGTTTAACCCATAACAATAAATACGATTTTACTTTTCCAGCTCTGGTATTACTCTGGTACTTTTCTTCATTTAACGTAGTGACTAAATCATCTAAGTCTAAACTCACATTAAATTGCTGATTTACGCGTTTGATTTCATTGTTTAGCCATTTTGAATCAATAGTTATACCATTTGTCTCAATAGCTGAAATGATAGGTTTTACCGCTATCTCTAATTCATAAAGCTGTTTGAAAACAAATGAAGCATCGAGTAATGAATTTAAATTAACCTTAACAACATTTAAATCAATATTTCTTGGTAGTAATAGTAAATGTAGGATGTTAATCTTCATTGTTTGCTTCCATCTCCTTATCAAATATCTTTATTAAATTAATTTGTGCTTGATTAGCACACTTTTATATTAGTAGTATTGGTTTAAATACACAGAATAAAAAAAGGTGGCGGTTTTTGTGAATAGAAATTTACTATCTTATGAAAATGTTTTAAATGAAGCAATTTCTATAATGCAAATTGATTTTATAAGTGATATACAACAAAAAGAGGAACTTTTTAAGAAATATAATGATATTTCAGAATATATATTTAATAGCTTAGTTATAAATAAGTTATTAAATAAATTAGATGAATTAGATGGTGTTTCTAAAATGAGTCGATTTGAATATCTAGAAAAAAGAGAGGAAGAATTCAATATCGATGCAGTTGATGATGATAATGAATTAAATAAATTTAATCGATATTTTACTCACTTAAACCTCAAGCAATTAACAGAAAGTATGAAAAGAGGAAAGAAATTAATGGAAGTCAGTCCTTTTAAGGCTATTTCAATAGTAAATGAGGAACAACTAGATTCATTAATGGCTATTAAATGGGGCATACCTGAGTTGTGTCATAATCAATTAATTGGTGAAGAAGAATTAATTGATTTGAATAGAATCCTCAAACGCGTCAATAGACATCTTGATGCTTCAGCAAAAAAATTAATTGAAAAGGGATATATTTATGAAATAGTGACAGATATAAAATACGATGATTTGTATAAACTTTGGGAATATTTCTATAAAGAGATTAAAGTTTACAAAACAACTAGAAATCAAATTAAAAGTATAATAAGTTTAGAGGGAGAATATAAATTAGCAATATTAAGTGAACTATTCACTTTAATTCGAGAGTATTACAATACTACTCGTTCGTTACGAATGTCAGCTAAAAAATATAAACAACAAGTTAATTTAATGATACAAATGTTTATGAATAACGTCATAATAGGAATTGACTTGCCACTTGTAAGCTTACAAATAATGAGAGGTATAGTAAAGAAAGCAAAGAGTATTAAGTGTAAAAAAAAGAAAATCCAATTTTTACAGCAGGCACCTTTAATGTTTAAACACGTCCCTGAGCAAATTTATTACTTTAAATATGTTATTAATATAGTATTTCCTGTTAAAGTTGACAAAGCTGAACAAGACAGATTAAATAATTTGTTCTTAGAATATTATAAGCAGTTAAAACCGTTTCGAAGTTATGATAAAGATTTTAAAGATAAAGATATTAAACAATTTTATGAAGCAATTAAACAATTAGTAATTTAAATTATTTTTGTTTTTTTAATTTTTAAAAAAACATATATTAAAAAAGTATTGATGAAAAAATAAATTTAAATATGATGTTTAGATATCGTATATGAGAAGATGGGTTGAAGAGTGTCGTTTGAAAACTACAATGATGCGGAGATGGATTGAAGTATGGTATTTAGAAACCGCAGTGATGAGGAGATGGATTGAAGTATGGTATTTAAAAACCGCACTGATGGGGAGAAGGATTTCATTGTGGCATTTGGTATGATCAGAAACTTGTAGGAGTTATTGGATTGCACTATTTAGATTTAGTTAATAAAAAAACTTCGATTGGTTATTATTTAGCTGAAGATTTCCAAAAGAAAGGCATCATGACTAGATGCACTAAAGCACTTATTCAATATGTATATGAAGAATATGATATTAATCGAATCGAAATACGAATGTCTACTAAAAATAAGAAAAGTAGAGCTATACCAATAAGACTTGGATTCACACAA
>NZ_KV821155.1:79476-126272 GCF_001815595.1 Staphylococcus sp. HMSC070D05
TGTGTATAGCTTGTTGAGAAAAGAATATGAAAATGAATATAAATAACAACACATCCTGATACTTCGTCTCGCTCAAGTACTTTAGTATCAGGATGTTATATATTATATAGGAAAGTGATCAATTTGATCGCTCATTATCAATATATCACTTATATTTAAGATGGTTTGATAGCAAATGCACGGACGGGGAAACCTGGTGCATCTTTCGGTTTGGGACTAATCGCATAAATGACTGCGCCGCGCGTAGGCAATTGGTCTAGGTTTGTTAAGAGTTCAAGTTGGAAAGTATCTTGTCCAAGTATATAACGTTCTCCAACAATATCGCCGTTTTTTGCTGTATCTACTGACGCATCTGTATCGAATGTTTCATGACCAATCGATTTTACACCGCGTTCTTCAATTAAAAATTTTAAAGCATCCAGTCCCCAACCTGGTAAATGTTGGTTACCATCAGCATCTCTGTTTTCGAATTGTTCAAAATCTGGCCAACGTTTTGACCAATCTGTACGTAAAGCGACAAAGGTACCTTCTTCAATGCGTCCATTCTCCGCTTCCCACTGTTCTAAATGTTGGCGTGTCACGATAAAATCATCATTATCTTTTACTTCTTTTGAATAATCTAACACGATAAGTGGTAAGACTAATTCTTTTAAATCAAGATCCTCAAGATAACGTTTATTCTCTACAAAATGTATCGGTGCGTCAATGTGTGTACCGTATTGTGTAACAATATTCCAACGTTGTACATAAAAGCCATGTTCTTTGACTGTAAATAATGTGGAGACTTGACCTTTTTCAAATTCACTAAATCGTGGAATGTCTGGATCAAAAGTATGGGTTAAATCTACCCACTCTGCTGTCTTTAGTTGCTGTAATTGATCCCATAATGGATAATTTGTCATGTATTTCACCTCGAAAGTCTAATATAAGAATAAAAGAGGGGAAAACTCAATTTCTCCCTCACATGCTTACCTGTATCTTATGCGACAGGTTTACTTTTTTCTTCACGTTTTTTACGAACAGTATTTACAAGTACTGTTAAGGCATCTTTCACTTCGTCTTCTTTACGTGTTTTTAGACCACAGTCAGGGTTAACCCAGAATAAAGAACGGTCGATTTGTTGTAAAGAACGATCAATTGCTGTTGCAATTTCTTCTTCAGTAGGGATGCGTGGACTATGAATATCATATACACCTAATCCAATACCTAAATCATAGTTAATATCTTCAAAGTCTTTGATTAAATCACCATGGCTACGTGAGGTTTCAATTGAAATCACATCTGCATCTAAATCATGAATTGCATGGATGATTTGACCAAATTGAGAATAACACATATGTGTATGAATTTGTGTTTCATCTTGGACTGAAGATGTTGCAAGTTTAAATGAATTTACTGCATCAGCAAGGTATTGTTCATGGTATTCAGAACGTAATGGTAAGCCTTCACGTAATGCGGGTTCATCTACTTGAATGACTCTAATACCTGCTTCTTCAAGTGCTAATACTTCTTCGTCAATAGCTAAGGCAATTTGATCTTGAACGACTTTACGAGGAACGTCTACACGTTCGAATGACCAGTTTAAGATAGTGACTGGACCAGTTAACATACCTTTCACAGGTTTATCAGTTAAGCTTTGTGCATAAACAGTTTCTTTAACTGTTAAAGGTGCAGTCCATTTTACATCTCCATAAATAACTGGTGGTTTTACAGCACGTGAACCATAAGATTGAACCCATCCAAATTTTGTGACTAAGAAACCTTGAAGTTTTTCACCGAAGAATTCAACCATGTCATTACGTTCGAATTCACCGTGTACAAGTACATCTAAGCCAATCTCTTCTTGGATTTTAATCCAACGTGCGATTTCATTTTCTAAGAAGTTGTTATATTCTTCGTCTGAAATTCGATTATTTTTCCAGTCTGCACGGTATTTACGTACTTCTCTTGTTTGAGGGAATGAGCCGATCGTTGTTGTTGGTAAATCTGGTAAATGTAAACGAGCGTCTTGTGCTTTTTTACGGTCTTTAAAAGCAGATTTACGACTGGTTGGTACGCTATCAAAATCATATTCAAGGTTTTTGAATGATTGACTTTGGAATCGTTCATAGCGTGCTTTTAACTCATCATATTTTTTACTATCATTATTATTAAATAATCGACGTAATGCATCTAACTCATCTAATTTTTCAGTAGCAAAGCTTAAGCCTTCTTCAATTGATGTATCTAATGTTTCATCATCTAATGATACCGGAACGTGTAATAATGAAGATGATGGTTGAATTACAATTGCTTTAGCATAAGGTTGTAAAGTTTCGATTAATTCTTTTTTCGCTTCAATATCTGCAGCCCAAACATTACGACCGTCAATAATACCAGCATATAATGTTTTAGATTTATCGAAATCTCCTGCTTTAATTTGTTCTAAGTTATAACCATGATCATGAACAAAATCTAAACCAAGACCAGCCACTGGTAAACGGCTTAAGAATTTGACATTCACGCGTTCAAAATAGGTTTGTATGACTAATTTTTCTCCTAGACCAGCATCAGCAAAGTAGTCATAAGCCTCTTTAGTAATATTTTCATAATTTTCACTTTCATCTGTGACGAGAACAGGTTCATCGACTTGAATGTATTCAGCACCTGCATCTACTAAAGATTGTAATACTTCTTTATATAATGGAAGTAATGTTTGAACTTTCTCTTCAAAAGACTGACTACCGCCTTTAGAAAGTTTCACAAAAGTGATTGGGCCAACAATGACAGGATGTGCATTTACATTAATTGATTTAGCATAGTTAAAACGGTCTAATAATATATTGCGATTCACCTTAGGTTCAACATTATCCCATTCAGGAACAATATAGTGATAGTTTGTGTTAAACCATTTAATTAATGCACTTGCAACATGTTCTTTATTACCACGTGCAATATCAAACAATAAATCATCATCTACTGTACGTCCTTGGAAACGTTCAGGAATAATGTTGAAAAGTAATGATGTATCAAGAATATGGTCATATAATGAGAAATCACCAACAGGTACACTGTCTAAATTATAATTCTTTTGAAGTAATAAATTTTCTTTATGTAAGTCTGTTAATGTTTGATCTAATTCAGTTTTATCGATTTTTTTAGCCCAATAGCTTTCGATTGCTTTTTTCCATTCTCTTTTTCTACCTAATCTTGGGAATCCTAAGTTTGAAGTTTTAATTGTTGTCATGATATTGCCTCCTTGTTTTGGGTAATTGCTTTAGAATATGCTGCGAGCTCTAATGAATAATCAATACGTTGGAAAGGTGTAATGAGATATAAACCATTAAAGTATTCATGTACCGTATCGATTAATTCTTTAGACAGTCTCAAACTTAATTCTTTTGTTTTTTCTTTATCATCTTTTACTGCTTTAAATTGATTTAATACATCTTCAGACATTTTAATTCCAGGCACTTCGTTATGTAAGAAAAGTGCGTTATTGTAGCTTGCAATAGGCATGATACCGATAAAAAGTGGGATATCAAGATGTTTAGTTGCTTCATATACTTCTTTGATTTTTTCTTTACTATATACAGGTTGGGTAATAAAGTAACTCATGCCTGCCGCTACTTTTTTCTCAAGGCGTTTAACTGCTCCGTCTAATTTACGAACGTTTGGATCGAACGCCCCGGCGATGTTAAAGTTGGTATGTTTCTTCAGCGCATCACCATCAACATTAATACCTTGATTAAATCGTAGTGCAAGTTCTGTTAGACCTTTTGAGTTAACGTCATAAACATTTGTTGCGCCTGGTAGATGACCTACTTTTGAAGGGTCTCCTGTAATGGCTAAAATTTCACTAACACCGATGAGTGAAAGGCCAAGTAGATGAGATTGTAAACCAATTAGATTCCGATCTCGACATGTGATATGAACAAGAGGTTCAATATCATATTGTTGTTTGATTAAACTTGCAGCAGCGATGTTGCTGACTCTTACAGTAGCGAGAGAGTTATCTGCGAGTGTTACTGCATCAATATGTGCTTCATCTAGCTTACCTATATTCTCAAAGAACAATTCTGTATCGAGATGTTTTGGAGTGTCTAATTCAACAATCACAGTAGGTCTCTGTTTTACTTTTGATGTTAAATTTTGTTTTAATGTACGTTTTGCATTTGTATTAATTGTTCGATGAATTGGAATAACTTTTTTATTTTTAATCGGTTTTAAATTTTTTACAGATTCTTTAATGTAAGAGATATGTTCCGGTGTAGTACCACAACAACCACCAATTAAACGAACGCCTTCGTTAATTAATTCTTGTGCAACATCACCAAAATATTTAGCATTGTCGCTATATTTAAATTCACTATTTTCAATATCGAGTAGGCTCGCATTAGGATAACATGAGAGATAGGCATGTTCTGGTAGTTCGATATGTGAAAATGAGCGTTGCATGTGATGTGGGCCATGGTGACAATTTAAGCCCACCACATTTGCGCCACATTCAATGAGATGTTTTAACGCCTCGTTAATTTCTGTACCGTCAACGAGATAATTTGTATTGGAAGCGGTCAGTTGTGCGATAATTGGAATATCGTATTTTTGACGTGTCGCTGTTATCACACTCGTTAATTCATCTAAATCGTAGTAGGTTTCAAATAGTAAACCATCTACACCTTCTTCAATTAAAGTATCAATTTGATTGTCTGTATGATATTGAATAGTAGAAAGCGATAAATCTTCTTGTTTTATTCCCCTGAAGCCACCAACCGTTCCTAAAATAAATGTCTCTTTATTGGCTGCGCGTTTTGCAATTTGTACAGCGGCTTTATGAATTTCTTTTACTTTATGCTCTAAGCCAAATACTTTTAATTTTTCAAAGTTAGCGCCATACGTATTTGTCTGAATGACATCAGCTCCTGCTTCTATATATGAACGATGAATACGTTCAACTTTATTGGGATGTGTAAGATTATATGCTTCAGGGCAAGTATCTAGGCCCTCGGAATAGAGGATTGTTCCTATTGCGCCATCAGCTACTAAAACGTTGTTCTTCAAATGGTTCAATAATCGACTCATTAAAGGCCTCCTTCAATGCGTAGTCAATATCAGCTATGAGTTCTTCAGGTTGTTCAAGACCTACGCTTAGACGGAATAGACCAAATGTAATGCCACGTTCGTTTCTCACTTTTTCTGGAACAGCGGCATGAGACATTGTGGCTGGATGTGAGAGTATCGTTTCTACTCCGCCTAAACTTACAGATACAAGTGGTAAAGTTAGCGCATCTACAAATGATTGAGCTTTTGTTTCATCTTTTAGACGAAAGCCAATGACTGCACCGCCACTTTTAGCTTGTGATAAATGTAAGTCACTATTTCCCGGATAATACACTTCAGCAACTTTATCTCTTTGACTTAAAAAGTCTACAAGCTTTTCAGCATTCGATGTAGATTGTCTAAATCGAACAGGTAATGTTTTTAAATGTTTGGCTAAAGTCCAACTATCATGTGCAGATAGAGCAGTTCCTGTTCCGTTTTGGAGTAGATAAAGTGCTTCAGCGACGTCTTTGCGATTTGTAATAGCAGCGCCAGCAATAATATCACTATGTCCACCTAAGAATTTTGTTGCAGAATGAACCACTATATCAGCACCAAGTGTAAGTGGAGATTGACCTAACGGAGTCATAAATGTATTATCTACTGCTAAAAGTAAATCATGTTTTTTGGCGATATGAGCAACTGCTTTAATATCAGTGATTTTAAAGCATGGATTCGATGGTGTTTCTATATAAATTAATTTTGTATTAGGTTGAATGGCCTGTTCAATTTCTTCAGGATGAGTCGCATTTACCGTTGTAAATTTAATATTAAAACGATTTAAAATACGTTCAGTTAGTCTAAATGTTCCACCATACACATCATCTGGTAAAATGACATGATCTTCAGCTTGCAATGTGAGTAATACGGCTGATATTGCTGCAATACCTGAAGCAAAAGCAAATCCATATTGACCGCCTTCAAGTTTAGCTAACTTTTCTTCTAATAATTGACGATTAGGATTACCACTTCTGGCATAATCAAATTTTGTGTTACCACCAAGTACTTTTTGATGGAAAGTTGAAGAATCATATAATGGTGGGTTTGCTGAATCGTAATCTACACCTCTATGTTCATCAAATATTACTTCTGTTTCTTTAGATAAGCTCATGAAATCACTCCTACTTTAGAATTTTCTAATGCTTGAATAATATCTGCTTCAATATCCTTATAATCTTCAATACCAATGGATAAGCGAATTAAATGTTCATCAATACCGCGTTTGTCTTTTTCATCATCTGGCATGTCGACGTGCGTTTGTGTATATGGGAAAGTAATAAAGGTTTCAGTTCCTCCTAAACTTTCTGCAAAAATACAAATTTCTAAATTTTCTAAAAATTTAGCCACGCTATAAGCCTTATTAAGACGTAAACTTAGCATACCTGTTTTTCCACTATAGAGTACTTCATCAATCGAAGCGGATGTTTCACAACGTTTTGCGAGACGACGCGCATTATCTTGAGATCGTTCTATTCTGAGATGTAGTGTTTTCAAACCTCTTTGGAGTAAGTAACAATCAAGTGGAGACAATGTGGCGCCAATCATATTGTGAAATTGACCTAATTGTTCAGCAAGTGTGTCATCTTTAACTGTCACTACGCCTGCAAGTACGTCATTATGACCACCTATATATTTTGTAGCTGAGTGTAAAACAATGTCAGCACCTTGTTCCAAAGGTGTCGATAAGTATGGAGTTAAAAACGTGTTATCAATAATAATTAATAGATGATGTTGTTTACTTAGAACATAATATGGTTCTACATCAATTTGAATCATTTGAGGATTCGAAATGGGTTCGATAAAGAGTGCTTTTGTATGTTTATTTATACTGTTTTCGACTTCTTCATAATTTAAAAAATCAACGTATTTAAAATGAATGCCGTATTGTTGTTCATAATAATCAAATAATCTAAATGTTCCTCCATATAAATCAAAAGCTACTAAAATTTCATCACCAGGTTTAAATAAGTTACAAATAAGTTGAACTGCTGCCATACCACTTGAAGTTGCAAATGAAGCGGTACCCCCTTCTAATTTGGCAAATGCTTCTTCAAATGAAGAGCGGGTTGGATTTTTCGTTCGTGTGTAATCATATCCTGTAGACTGACCTAGATGAGGATGTTGATATGCCGTCGATAAGTAAATGGGATTAGCAATTGCACCAGTCAAATCCTTTGTTAATGAAATTTGTGCTAACTGAGTATCTTTCATTTCAAATCCTCCTATCATTTTCTAAATAAAAAAAGCTTTCGTCCTTTAAACCCGATATGTATCGGATGTAAAGGACGAAAGCTTGTTTCGTGGTACCACCTTTGTTTGCTACTTTATTGCTAAAGTAACCTCAAACAGTACGCCAATATGTTTTAGGAGTACTTGAAAAAGTGACACACATTATCGTAAATGATCAGATATATTTGTAATAAAAAACTCATTTAACTTTTGAAGATAAATGAGTATTAACGATAATTTAGTGACGTCGGTGATTCCAGTACGCCATTAAACAATAAATGTTAATACTGTATCGCTATAACGGGCGAACCCGTTGATACCTCATATTGGCATCAACACTCAAAGGCCATTTTCAAACTTTCTTTCAATGTCTCTTCTCAGCTTACGAGACTCTCTGTATCTGCAGTGTAAGTTTTACTTTCCTTATTACCGTGTGTAATTTGTGTTTTTTTAAGTTAATTCATAGCTTACAGGCATAAATTACATTTGTCAACAACTTTTCTGAAAATTATGATTAAACAATAAATTCAGAAATCGTTTGAATGATTGATATATATACTTTCTACCTAGTAAAATTTTTTCTTAAAAAAGTTTATAAGACTTGTAGATATAACACGCTTTTTTTAAAATTAAGTAATGACTTTAAAGATAAGGGAGGACTATGAGTGGATAACATTGAAGATCAACGTATTCAATTAAATAATGATGAACACGTACAACATATTAAAATTTCAAGTATTAAAGCTAATCCCTATCAACCTAGAAAAACATTTGATGAGGAGAAACTTCAAGATTTAGCAGAGTCTATAACAACTCATGGTATACTTCAACCTATTGTTTTAAGAAAAACGATCCATGGATATTATATCGTTGTAGGAGAACGACGTTTTCGAGCTTCTAAATTAGCTGGGTTAGAGGAAGTTCCTGCAATTGTAAAATCTCTTTCTGATTCCGACATGATGGAATTAGCTATTATAGAAAATTTACAAAGAGAAGATTTAAATGCAATTGAAGAAGCTGAAAGTTATCAACGATTAATGAATGATTTTGGTCTGACACAACGAAAAGTTGCTGAAAGGTTAGGAAAATCACGGCCTTACATTGCTAATATGCTAAGATTACTAAATTTACCCTCTGATATTGCTAAGCTTGTAAGAGAGAATCGCATGTCAGGTGCCCATGGACGTACTTTACTTGCATTAAAAGATGTAAATACGATGAAACGTATAGGTAAACAAGCAATCAAAGAGGGGTGGAGTGTACGTTATTTAGAGAAAGTTGTTTCTGAAATCCAAGACGGTGGGCAGTCTAAAAAAGAAAAATTAAATACTCCAAGTAAACCCAAATTCATACAGAAACAAGAACGTGCGCTTAAGGAAAAATTTGGAACTCATATAGATATATCTGTATCTAAAAATGTTGGGAAAATTGTGTTTGAGTTTAAATCTGAGGCTGAGTTTAGACGTATTATAGATAAACTTAATGAATAGTATCCTATTAATAAAATAAAAAAGAAAATGATAAATCAAAAGACGGATACAATTTTAGAAGAAATTTTGTATAATAAATAAATTGGAGTATCAATTTAAGATGGACTAAATAGAAAAGGAGGGGGCTATATGAATCAGTTGAAGAACGTGTTAACATCGCTATTTAAACCATTAACAGAACCCGAAGTATATACAAATTTAGCAACTAAATTAGCAATGGTTGTTATTTATATTTTAGTAGGCTTAATTGTAATTGGAATTATTAATAAAGCGATAGAAGAAGCATTTAAATTTCAAAATAAAAGTAATAGAGGAAATAAAAAACGCTCTAAAACGCTCGTGTCTCTTATCAAAAATGTTGTCAGATACATTGTGTGGTTTATCGTACTCACAACGGTATTAAGTAAATTCGGAATTAGCGTAAATGGGATTATCGCCAGTGCCGGGGTTGTAGGTATCGCTGTTGGTTTTGGAGCTCAGACTATAGTCAAAGATATTATTACTGGATTTTTCATTATTTTTGAAAATCAGTTTGATGTAGGTGATTATGTTAAAATTAATAGCGGTGGTACTACAGTTGCTGAAGGAACAGTAAAATCTATAGGATTGAGATCAACACGTATTAATACCATCACTGGAGAGTTAACTATTTTACCAAATGGTAGTATGGGTGAGATTACTAACTATTCTATTACTAATGGTACGTCAATTGTAGAAATTCCAGTCTCAGTTGATGAAAATTTAGATAAAGTTGAAAAGAAATTAAATAAATTATTTACAGCAATGCGCAGTAAATACTACTTATTCGTTACTGATCCAGTTGTTTTAGGGATTGATGGGTTAGATGAAACAAAAGTTATCATAAGAATATCAGCAGAAACCATTCCTGGAGAAGGGGCTTCAGGTTCTAGAATTTTACGAAAAGAAATTCAAAAAATGTTTGTACAAGAAGGGATTAAATTGCCACAACCCATGTACGTAAGAAATACCGATAAACAAGATGCTTAATAAATGTTGGGGGTAATGTTGTGACACCAAAATATGGTATAAATGATATAGTAGAAATGAAAAAACAACATGCTTGTGGAACAAATCGATTTAAAATTATTCGCATGGGTGCAGATATACGAATTAAATGTGAAAATTGTCAAAGAAGTATTATGATTCCACGACAAGTGTTTGATAAAAAAATAAAAAAAATATTAGTATCTCATCAAGATACTGAAAGTTAGGAGAATGATTCATGGCTTTAACAGCAGGTATCGTAGGTTTGCCTAATGTTGGTAAATCTACTCTATTTAATGCAATTACAAAAGCAGGTGCGCTCGCTGCGAATTATCCTTTCGCTACGATTGATCCGAATGTCGGGATTGTAGAAGTACCAGATACACGTTTAAATAAATTAACAGAAATGGTAGAACCTAAGAAAACGATTCCTACCACTTTCGAATTCACAGATATTGCAGGTATTGTTAAAGGTGCCTCAAAAGGTGAAGGTTTAGGAAACAAATTCTTATCACATATTCGTGAAGTAGACGCTATTTGTCAGGTAGTACGTGCTTTTGATGATGAAAATGTGACACACGTCGCTGGTCGTGTAAATCCATTAGATGATATTGAAGTCATTAATATGGAACTTGTTTTAGCTGATTTAGAATCAGTAGAGAAACGTTTGCCTCGAATTGAAAAAATGGCACGTCAAAAAGATAAAACAGCCGAAATGGAGTTCCGCATTTTATCTAGAATAAAAGAAGCGTTAGAGGAAGGAAATCCAGTTCGTAGTTTAGATTTTAATGAAGAAGATCAAAAATATGTAAATCAAGCTCAATTATTAACATCTAAAAAAATGTTATATATTGCAAATGTTGGTGAAGATGAAATTGGTGACGATGAAAATGATAAAGTAAAAACTATTCGTGAATACGCCGCTAAAGAAGATTCTGAAGTTATCGTCATTAGTGCAAAAATTGAGGAAGAAATTGCAACACTTGATGATGAAGATAAGGAAATGTTTTTAGAAGACTTAGGTATTGAAGAACCAGGCCTCGATCGTCTTATCAGAACAACATATGATTTGTTAGGATTATCTACTTACTTTACAGCAGGTGTTCAAGAAGTACGTGCTTGGACATTTAGACAAGGAATGACGGCACCACAATGTGCAGGTATCATTCATACAGACTTCGAACGTGGTTTCATTCGTGCCGAAGTAACAAGTTATGACGACTATGTTGAGCATGGTGGCGAGCAAGGTGCGAAAGAAGCAGGTAAACAACGTTTAGAAGGTAAAGATTATATTATGAAAGATGGAGATATTGTTCACTTCCGATTTAATGTATAGGAATATAAAAAGCGCGACATCTGTTTATTATAGACGTCGCGCTTTAGTTATATCATTATGGTTATATCTTAAAAAAACGGTATAACTTTACTTGCTTTAATAATATCTTTGGTGCTAAAAAATTGTTTACCTTCTCCAGTATATGCTGGCTCAAGAATCATATTAGCTTTTGCACAGTATAGCCACTCTGGATTGATACCGCAATTTAAGATTTCTTGAAACTCTTGAAAATCTTTATTCCAATCTAAATCTAATTGCATAGTTACACCTCAAAGACATTATAGACTGTCAGTTCTCTTTTGAAAAGGTATGTTTAAATTTTGAATATAAATTTATAGGGCAAATACGATAGATTTTATCCACTTTCAGGCAAAATATTTCAAATAATATTTATTGTAAAAAGTAATCATCTATGCTATAATTCTTCATTGTGAGTAATGAAAATTATTCCTTGCCTATAGATAGGATTCGATAGGCCGCATAGACCACAAGGAGGTGCAATTATAAAATGAGAACATATGAAATTATGTATGTCGTACGTCCTAACATTGAAGAAGATGCTAAAAAAGCAGTTGTTGAACGCTTTAACGGTATCTTAGCTTCAGAAGGATCAGAAGTTTTAGAAGAAAAAGACTGGGGTAAACGCCGTCTTGCTTATGAAATTGAAGATTTCAAAGAAGGCTTCTACTTCATCGTACGCATTAAAACTGATAATAACAGAGCTACAGACGAATTCCAACGTTTAGCTAAAATCAATGACGATATTATCCGTTATATCGTTATCCGTGAAGACCAAGATAAGTAATAATTAAATGGGGGCGTTGAAATGATAAATCGAGTTGTATTAGTAGGTCGTTTAACTAAGGATCCAGAATACAGAAGTACTCCCTCAGGCGTAAGTGTAGCGACATTTACTCTAGCAGTTAACCGTACTTTCACGAATGCTCAAGGGGAACGCGAAGCTGACTTTATTAACGTTGTTGTATTTAGAAGACAAGCAGAAAACGTAAATAACTATCTTTCAAAAGGTAGTTTAGCTGGCGTTGATGGTCGCATACAATCACGCAGTTATGAAAATCAAGAAGGTCGTCGTATATTTGTCACTGAAGTTGTAGCGGATAGTGTTCAATTCCTTGAACCTAAAAATGCACAAGGTGGACAACGTAATCAAGGAAATAATGATTTCCAAGATTACGGCCAAGGATTTGGTGGTTCGCAATCAGGACAAAATACATCTTATAATAATAACAATCGTGCATCAAATAATAATCAATCAGATAACCCATTTGCAAATGCGAATGGTCCAATTGATATTAGTGATGATGACTTACCATTCTAACGAAAGAATGAGATGAAAAAATATAAAAGGAGGTAATTAACCATGGCAGGTGGACCAAGAAGAGGCGGACGTCGTCGTAAAAAAGTATGCTATTTCACAGCAAATGGTATTACACATATTGACTATAAAGACACTGAATTATTAAAACGTTTTATCTCAGAACGCGGTAAAATTTTACCACGTCGTGTAACTGGTACTTCAGCTAAATATCAACGTATGTTGACTACAGCTATTAAACGTGCTCGTCATATGGCTTTATTACCATATGTTAAAGATGAAAACTAATATATAATTAGTGTTAAACCCCGTAAGCTCAAGTCTTGCGGGGTTATTTTTATGTCGTAGTAATAAAAAAGGGATAGATTATACACATTAAGTTGATTTTAAAATATATTGCGTAATATCTTTAATGTATGCAATATAAAATGTTATCATTAAAAGAAACGTACATAAGGAGTTATGATGATAATGAGAAGAAAATATTTATTAGCAGGTATTGTTGCATCTACTTTATTTTTGGGTGCGTGTGATTTAAATATTCATTTACCAGGCGGAAATAATGATAGTTCAGAGGATAAGCAAAAAACTGAGAAGAATGATAATAAAAATAAAACGTCTAATAATTCAAATAAAAATAATGATACTAATAATAATAATAAAAATATAGATTCATCAGACACACAGCAAAATAATAATGATGAAAATACTAATTATAATCAAACTGAAGATATTCAACCCAATGATAATAAGAGTATTCAGTCATCCGAACAGAATACTCAAAATCAATCTGAAAATGGAATCAATGGAAATAATGAAACGACTACGAATGAAAGTCATTCAACTAGTGACAATCAATCAAACGATTCTTCGAATAAAGAACTTACACCGAAACAAGCAGAGGATGTTGTCTATGATTGGTATAAAAATCAAGGATTTGGCCATCGTTTAAGAAATGAATTTAATTACAATCCTAGTAAAAGTACTGACGAGATGTATTATATAGATTATGCAGCAAGTGACGCATATGGTACTGGAACACCTTATGTAGCCATTGTAGATAAACATACAGGTAGTATTGTTGATAATTATAATAATATGACAGATGAAGAAAAAGCTAAAAGAAAACAAATGAATGAAAGTAAATTAGAACAAAGTAACCGACAACGAAACAATGATGTACAAAATAATGAAACAAAGAATGATAATGAAACACAACATACATCGTCTAATGAAGAAAATCAAAATAGTGCGCAATCTGAAACTCAAAATGATGTCCAGACATCGGATCAATCCGAGAACAATGATTCAACTTCAACAGACCCTTCTACACAAACTAAAGCAGAACCCACAACTTCTCAAACGGATCGTAATGAACAAGCACAACTACATAATCAAAGCACAAATATCGAAGAATAAAAACAAGGGAACAAGATATTATATTCAACTTGAATATGTTTTGTTCCTTTAAAGTTATTTATAATGTTTAGCAAGTATTTTATATAAAAATAGTTGCTATTTTTTAGTAGTCTTATATTTTTAATCATTAATTGAATAAATACTAATAAAATATATAGGTGGTATTATTTAGTTGTTTTTGTTATAAAAAATAAATTATTTTAATAATTATGTTTATAAAATTTAAATAGGTGGTATGAATAAGGAGTAAACAAAATAAAACTATTAAGGAGTAATCTAACTATGGGCTTTATTATTATGATAATAGTTGGTGGATTAATCGGTTGGATTGCTGGCATGATTATGGGTAAAGATATCCCTGGTGGTATCTTAGGTAATATCATTGCTGGTTTAATCGGTTCATTCATCGGAAGTAAATTGTTAGGTACTTGGGGTCCTGTTTGGGGCGGAGTACCAATCTTCCCAGCACTAATCGGTGCAATTATTCTTATTTTTATTGTTTCTTTAATTTTAAAAGCAATCAAAAAATAGGTATAGTATTTTAAAGAGGACTACGTTATGTAGTGCTCTTTTTTATTTATTAAACTAAAAAAAAGAGGATGACGTCGGGTTAAGGCGTCATCCAGGAGTATTATGTTCATGAATATAAAAGACTTGTAGTTATTAAATAACTACATATTAATAGTATCATGCAATATAAATAATAACAATCATAAAAACGTATATTATTTAAAAATATATCATTTGTATGATTAGTAGACTTCATTCATTTATTATTTAATATAATAGATTGAATAGGAGGTAAAACATGAATTTATATCTTATTCGACATGGTGAATCACAGTCTAACTACGATAATAAGTACAATCGATCATATTATTGTGGTCAGTTAGACGTTCCTTTAACTGAAAAGGGCATTGAAAGCGCAAAAAACTTAAAGACGTATTTTTATAATATAAAAATTAATGATGTGTATGTATCTGATTTAACAAGAACGAAAGAAACATATCAATATATCTTCCCTTACGATATCCCAACTACAGTTACATCACTATTACGTGAACGTTCATTGGGTTTATTTGAAGGTCAATTTAAGGATAAACTTATGAAAAACAATACGTATCATCGTTATTTTCATGATCCAAATTATAAAGATTTTCGACATAGCTTTATTCAAAAAGCACCTGAGGGGGAAAGTTATAATGATGTTTATCATAGAGTGAAACAATTTTTCGAAACGATTCATATTCAAGACGATCACACGATAGTCGTTATTGCACATCAAGTTGTGATACGTTGTATTATGGTTTACTTTGGCTATATAAATAAAGAAGCAGCATTAACTAAAGTAATTGAAAATTGTAAGCCATATCTTATTGAGTTATAAAAAAATCTGAGACATTATTCACCGTCTCAGATTTTATATATATTGAACATCACCATTAATGGACTGGAAAAACATGTTCAAACGTCTATTACCTATTCTATTTATCAAAAACGTCTGTTTTGATATCTTTCTTATTTAAGAAAGATTTGATTTTATTTTGTTGGTTTCCATTTACATCTCCAGCATAATGAGTAGGAACATCTACAACGTTAATTGTATTTTGAGGTTGGTAATTTAGTTGTTCGATACTTTCATCAACATTTGCAATTGTACTATTCAAAGCATGAAAGTATTTAATAATACGATTTACATTATCTTTATAGCCGTCTGGCAATGTGTTATTTTCAACATATTTTTTAAAGTGTAAGTCATTTTTAACAGCAATATTAGATAAATGACTAAGTTTTTTAGCTTGTTTATCAGTGATTTTTGTTTGTCCTGAACTTTGACGATCGATTTGACTTTGCATTATATATTTATTATCTAAAATATCACTATTAACATCTAGATATTTTTTGATTGCTTTGTTCATGTCATCTTCAGTAAGCTTTTGATGTGATGTATTCGATGTAAAAATATCATTTTCAGTTAAGTTTTTAGCATGTTTCGGTGCATTAACGCCGTTACTTTGATTATGATTGTCTTCATTCTTATCATTATTAGGTGCACAAGCACTTAACATTAATAACAATGCTAAAAAACTACTAATAATCATACTCTTTTTCATAGATTTCAATAATCTCCTTTATTAGTGAACGCTTCTATTTAAACATAATAATAGAGTATCATTTATAGAAATAGAATTGAATGTTTAAGACTTAAAATTAATATAAATCTATGAACAAATTGTGGCAATATCATTAAAAAAGTAAATTAAAAAAGCAGAGTCGTTAATAAAATGACTCTGCTTAAAATGAAGATATTTGATAGGTTAAGTTCTAAGTCTTACTTTCATATAGAAAGTTAAACTGTAAATTAATTTCTAATAATATAATCAAACGCACTCAATGCTGCGTTAGCACCTGAACCCATTGATATAATGATTTGTTTATATTTTTGGTCGGTAACGTCACCAGCAGCAAAAATACCAGGAACGTTTGTGTTATTTTCACGATCCACAACGACTTCTCCACGGTTATTTAATTCTACTGCGTCACCAATCCATTTTGTATTTGGCACAAGGCCAATTTGTACAAAGATACCATCTAAGCTTAATTCTCTCATTTCACCAGATGACATATCTTCATAGCTTAAACCAGTAACGTGATCTTCACCTAGAACTTCAGCAGTTCTAGCATTTGTGTGAATATCAACATTAGGGAAAGAACGTAAACGTTCTTGTAACACTGTATCCGCTTTTAGTTCTGGAGCGAATTCAAATAGTGTCACATGTTTAACTATTCCTGCTAAATCGATAGCTGCTTCAACACCAGAGTTACCACCGCCGATAACTGCAACGTTTTTATTTTCAAATAAAGGTCCGTCACAGTGAGGACAGAAAGCCACACCTTTATTGATTAAGCGATCTTCACCAGGAATATTTAATTTACGCCAGCTTGCCCCAGTTGAAATAATAGCAGTTTTACTTTCAAGAACTGCATCATTTTCTAAAGTTACTCGGATAGCTTTATCAGTTTTTTCAATTTTAGTTGCACGAATACCAGTCATAGCATCAATATCATATTCTTCGATATGTGCAGCTAAATTAGAAGAGAATTCTGATCCAGTGGTTTGTTTAACAGTAATAAAGTTTTCAATACCAGCTGTATCGTTAACTTGACCACCGATTCTATCTGCAACAATACCAGTGCGTAAACTTTTACGCGCAGTATAAATTGCAGCACTACCACTTGCTGGCCCACCACCGATGATTAATACATCGTATGGATCTTTATTTTCATATTCTGAAGCATCTTGTGTACTGCCAAGTTTAGATAAAATATCAGAAATTGTCATACGACCATTACCGAATTCTTCACCATCTAAAAATACAGCAGGGACTGCCATGATATCCTTAGACTCTTCACGGAATACAGCACCATCAATCATTGTATGAGTGATATTTGGATTAATTACACTCATTAAGTTTAATGCTTGAACTACATCTGGACATTTTTGACAAGTTAAACTTACATAAGTCTCAAAATTGTAGTTACCTTCAAGACCTTTAATTTGATCAATAATTGCTTGTTTTTCTTTAGGCGCACGACCACTTACTTGTAAAATAGCAAGCACAAGTGAATTAAACTCATGACCTAAGGGAATACCAGCAAATGTGATACCAGTATCTTCTTCGGGTTTACTTACTTGGAAACTTGGTGTGCGTTTTAATTCTTTTTCAACGATTGTAATATGATCTGTCATCTCAGCGATTTCATCTAATAAATCTTTTAATTCTTTAGATTTATCATCAGAGCCAATACTTGCTCTAAATTCTACATCGCCTTCCATAAGTTGTAATAATTGTTGTAATTGTTGTTTTAAATCAGCATTAAGCATACTTAAATGCCTCCTTAAATTTTACCTACTAAGTCTAATCCTGGTTGTAATGATTCAGAACCTTCTTCCCATTTTGCTGGGCAAACTTCACCTGGATGTTGACGTACGTATTGTGCGGCTTTAATTTTATTTACTAATGTACTTGCATCACGGCCAATACCATCTGCATTAATTTCTGCTGCTTGAACTACACCATCAGGGTCAACGATAAATGTACCACGTTGTGCCAAACCTGCTTCTTCATCTAATACATCGAAGTTACGAGTGATGATTTGAGAAGGGTCACCAATCATAGTGTATTGGATTTTGCTGATTGCGTCTGAATGATCGTGCCAAGCTTTGTGTACGAAGTGAGTATCAGTTGAAACTGAAAATACGTTAACACCTAAATCTTGTAATTGGCTATATTGGTTTTGTAAATCTTCTAATTCAGTTGGACATACGAAAGAGAAGTCAGCTGGATAGAAGCAAACAACGCTCCAAGAACCTTTTAAATCATCTTGGTTTACTTCTTTGAATTCATCATTTTTAGGATCATATGCTTGAGCTGTGAAAGGTAAGATTTCTTTATTGATTAAAGACATAACTTAAATTCCTCCTGATTTATCGAATATTAATTAGAATTACATAATAATCATTGCTTATTTATAATAATTCTAATCTCTTGTTTCATATTATTACATGTAGATTTTATTTCGTCAACATAATACACTTGAAAGTAAGAAAAACAATATGAAGCACTGATATAACAAGGTTTATATAAAATGTATTAACTTTTTTAAGATATTGTGAGGTTTATTTTTTCTAATAAAAAATGTAAATTGTAAATAAACATACATCTTTTCGCTTAAATCTATTCTCAACTAAATAAAAGTATTTGATAATGGAAATCAAAAATAATAGATTAAAACTCTCTTCAAGTTACGCTATGAAACCTATAAATCTGAAGAGAGTATCAAGTATTTTCAATATTATTTTATTAAAATCAGTCGTTGACTTCTACTTTTACGCTTCCTACTTTATCGTATTCAGCAATATAACTGCCTTTTTCTAAATGTAGTGGTGAAATAAACGTACCTGAAGAAATAAATTGACCTTTTTCTAAACGTTTTCCATGTGAATGTAATTTTTTATTTAACCATTTTATAGATTCAATAGGATTTCCGAGTACGTCACTAGAGTGTCCTGTTTCAATTTCTTGATCATTTTTAAATAACTTTAAGTTAATATCAGCAAATGATTTGTAATCAAGAGGTGTTATTCTTTTTCCAACCACAATTAAACCTGTTGCAGTATTATCTGAAATTAAATCTGATAAAGCAAAGTTAGGGAACCAATCTTTATAACGTGCGTCAGGAATTTCAATACCTGGAGCTACTTTTACACTTTCTAAGATGGTTTGAACATCTGCATGCTCTGGTAAGTCTGCAGTTAATTCAAAAATAAGCTCAGGTTCAAGTAATGGATCAAATAATGTTGATAATGAGATAGAGTTATCACCCTCGACGACTTGAGTAGATAAAATAGTACCGTACGCAGGCTCATTTGTATTGGCAATGGCTTGAGTGGCGGCACTTGTCATACTTACTTTGTAACCTTTAATTTCTGATTTTTGCTTATTTTTTAATTGAGTAATGAGATCATCTTGTGTGTGATAGGCTTCCAACTCATTTAGTTCAAAAGAGGAACTGATAAAATCAATCGGTTTTTTTGATATAAAAGCTTGATATAAGGCTGTTGAAACTTCTTTGTTAGCATGAGTCATAGTATCTCTCCTTTGATATCTGAAAATTGTCATTATTATGATAACTTTAATTAGTTTAGCATGCAAATTTTAATTTAAAATAAAGGGCAATTTTGAAGAAAAATAAAATATAAATTGTTAACATATATTCAGTAATTAAAAAAGGAGTGGACTTAATGTCAGATTATGTTTACGAATTAGCTAAAAAACATCATTCAGTTCGAAAATTTAAAGATCAACCTTTAAGTGAAGACGTTGTTAGAAAGTTAGTTGAAGCTGGGCAAAGTGCTTCAACATCTAGTTATTTACAAACGTATTCTATTATTGGAGTAGAGGATCCAGAAATTAAAGCACAACTCAAAGAAGTATCAGGGCAACATTATGTGGTAGACAATGGCTATTTATTTGTATTTGTTTTAGATTATTATCGTCATAGTCTTATTAATGAAGGTGTAGAACCACACATGGAGACGTCATTTGAGTCAGCTGAGGGCTTATTGGTTGGTGCCATTGATGTTGCATTAGTATCAGAAAATATTGCTTTAGCAGCTGAAGATATGGGTTATGGCATTGTATACTTAGGTTCGCTTCGCAATGATGTTGGACGTGTACGTGAGATTTTAGACTTACCTGAATATGCCTTCCCTTTATTTGGTATGGCTGTAGGGGAGCCAGCTGAGGATGAAAATGGATCACCAAAGCCACGTTTACCTTTTGAACATATCTTCCATAAAAATGTCTATAATAGCAATAAAGCACAACAAAAAGAAACATTAAATGCTTATGATCAAATGGTTAGTAAATATTATCAAGACCGTACAAATGGTGTAAGAAATGAAACCTGGTCTCAACAAGTTGCTGGATTTTTAAGTGGGAAAGCACGATTAGATATGTTAGAGCAATTAAATAAAGCTGGACTAATGAAAAGATAAAA
This sequence comes from Staphylococcus sp. HMSC070D05, assembly GCF_001815595.1. Lineage (NCBI taxonomy): Bacteria > Bacillati > Bacillota > Bacilli > Caryophanales > Staphylococcaceae > Staphylococcus > Staphylococcus sp. HMSC070D05. Next base: position 99,935 of record NZ_KV821155.1, read on the forward strand.
TAAAACCGAAAAAAGAGAGACAGAATTTTGAACAAATTCTGTCTCTCTTGTTATTTTATGATTCTGTGGATAATTCTCCATAATGGTTAGAATTAAATTTTTCTTTATCTAAGTTACCTGTTAAACGTGCTGTACCAGTACCTGCTAACATAGAATCATTGACATTTAGAGCGGTACGACCCATATCAATAATTGGTTCGATAGAAATTAATACACCAGCTAATGCAACTGGTAAATTTAAAGTTGATAATACAAGAATTGAAGCGAAAGTTGCACCGCCACCAACGCCAGCTACACCAAATGAACTAATAACTACAACGCCAATTAGTGTAAGAATGAATGGTATATCGATGTCAACATGAGCAACAGGAGCAACCATAATAGCAAGCATTGCTGGATAAATACCAGCACATCCATTTTGACCAATAGACAAACCGAATGAAGCTGAGAAGTTTGCAATACCTTCAGGTACTCCTAAACGTTGCGTTTGAGTTTGCACATTTAAAGGAAGCGCTCCTGCACTTGAACGTGATGTAAATGAAAAAATCAGTACTTCAAGTGTTTTTTTGACATAACGAATAGGATTGATTCCCATAATCGCTAAAATAATTAAATGAATAACATACATTGTAAGTAAAGCTGCATAAGATGCAATCATGAATTTACCTAATGTCCAAATTGCTGAAAAATCACTTGTAGCAATTGTAGAAGCCATAATTGCGATAATTCCATAAGGAGTTAATCTTAAAACAAAGGTAACAATTGACATGATGAGAGCATAAACAGCATCAATACCACGTTTTAATAAGCTACCATTATCAGGTTGTTTACGTGCAACACGTAAGTATGCAAATCCTACAAAAATAGCAAATATTACTACTGCAATAGTTGAAGTTGTTCTCTGACCAGTAAAATCTAAGAAAGGATTGCTTGGTAATAATTCAAGAATTTGTTGTGGTAGTGTATTCGCTGTAAGCTGCTTCGCTTCACTACTAATTTCATTTCCTCGTGCATGCTCTGCACTACCTAAATCGATACTTGAAGCATCAAGGCCAAATACAACGGCATAAAAAATACCTACAACAGCTGCAATAGCGACAGTACCAATTAAAAACATAAAAATATAAGAACCTATCTTAGCAAATTTATCGCCAATTTGTATCTTACTAAATGCTGAAACAATAGAAATAAAAATAAGAGGCATAACAATCATTTGTAATAATGTTACATAGCCATCTCCAACGATGCTAAACCAATCAGTTGTGGTTTCGAGCACTTTAGAATTAACACCATAAATAAGGTGTAAAATAATACCATATACAATTCCTAATCCTAGAGCGGTAAAGACTCGTTTTGGGAATGATACATGTTTTTTAGCCATAATGAATAAGCCGATAATGAAAATCAACATGATGACAATGTTAATAATTGAAAATAATGTTCCCATATAATGATTCTCCTTTTATTAGTTAAATCCGACACATTTAATAAGAATAGTATTAAATATATAATAATTCAATACTTTAAATAATATAAATTATTACATATTTTTACAAACTAATGATAAATAGATACTAAATGAGTATTAAAACAAAAAAGCAGGATCGAAATTTTTTTAATTTCAATCCTGTTTTAGTAAATAGCACTATATACAGTTGTTACATTAAAGATTAAATAGTCTAGCTAAGAATCCTTTTTTTTCATTTGAAGATGAAACATAAGTTTGATGCTCTTTTAAAGTATCAATCGCTTGTTGATTGTTATCATTAATTTCTTTAACCAAATTATTTTTAGTATAATCAGATTGTTCTTTTTGAGCTGTTTGAATGGCCTGTTGTGATGTTTGAATGGCAACTAATGACTCATTATTTGCCTCCAATTTTTCAGTAATTTGACTTTGTAATTCCTTAAGTTCATTTTGTTGTTGATGAACTTGAGTAATCATCTGACCTAACATTTGACGTTCTTCACGCATTTTTTGTATTTCGGTACGTAAGTCTTCTACTAATTGTGTAACGCCTTGATCAGCAGGTAACTGTTGTTGGTCTTCTTTAACGATAACTTGTAAAAAATCTTTTTCTTTTTCTAATTCTTCGAAAGCTAAATCATAGCTATTTGTTTGTTTTACCTTTTCTGCAATATCTTGGAAAAGTTCAATATCTTCTTCTTTAAAATCTGTAGCCTCACGACCACGATATTCAGTCTTGCTAAGTTGATATCCTCGTTCTTCTAAATGTTGGACGATTTTACGGACTTGTTTTTCACTTAGCTCGACACGTTGAGCAAATTCTTTAGTTAACATAATGAAGTCCTTTCGTATCTAAATAATATATTCATTTACACTGACGTTTGTCTTCGGTTAGTGAAACGTCAGTCTAACCTCGCATATTAGTTTAACCTTTTATATCGCTCTTTTCAAGTATTCTATAAGGATGAACGTAAATTCATCTTTTCTAAAAGGGGATATATAATCTCTCTAGAAATTCCATTTACAAATACATATTTGAGAATATAATTAGATTTCACACTAGCAGGATAGATGTCTTTTGTAAGTTCAATGTTAGATTTAATAAATAAGTCAGTATGTATAGGAGTTTCTTCAAACGTATAATTAGGATGCAAATAGTCAATTTCATATTGTTGTTCAAAGTCATTTTCTAATAAGACATGATGACGTCGTTTAATTAATTGATTATCTAATATGCTGTTATCATGTTTAGGGACTTCAATCATTAAAAAGTTAATATCTCTAGAATGTACTTTATTAGATAATATATTTAGGTGTGTTTCAACTTCATTTAAAGTTTGAGATATGATTTCATTATAATTTGACTCAACTACAGCTAATAAGTGGACTAGGAAGGCTGAATTTGTTGTTGCTTCGTAGTGTGCTGTGGCCAAACTGATTATATTTTCTTTCTCAATACCAACAATCAAAACATAATCATTTTCTGTTTTATTATTCTGTAAGGATTGTTTGGTGATAGTGCTATCTTCAAAAAAATCAACATCTAATTGTTTATTATAAAATTCGACGGCTTTTTGATAATAAGCGTCTTCTAAAGAATAAATAGTGTGAAATTTCATAGCGATCTCCCCGCATCATATTTCTTTAAGTATAGCACATTTGTAAAGTAGCACATCATAATACAAAATATATTAAAAAACTTCTTTCAAAGTTATAAATGATTCACACTTTACTTTGAAAGAAGCATATATTAATTTTTGACTGTTACTTTGTAAAACATTATATTTATTTAACCATCGACATGATTAAATACAATGAATGGTTAAACTTATTTTTAAGATTTTGGACCCTCAGACTCATTAGCATAATGAGTGATATCAACTTCTTCATAAGCTGCGTTGTTTTTTTCAACTTCATTATGTGAAGAAGCGTCTTTTCTAGCGATTACTAAAAATTTGCCATCAAGCACATCTTTTTTATATTGTTCTGCTTGGTTATCAGATAGTTTGAAATTATTCAATACAGTTTCTTCACCATCTTCACCGGTTAATAAACGTGACATGCGATCGCTGAATGAACCACTTGTTGCTATAAGCGTCACTTGAGAATTATGTAAATCGTCTAAATGTAATTTAGATTTACTGATAACAAATATCTCGTTTTCTGAATATCCTTCTGTTTTTTTCTTTTCAATCACATTGTAAATTTGATTTTCATTATCTAGAACTGTAATATCTGGCATATTCATCGTCCTCCATCATTTCATGCTACTTTTAAATATTTATACCCTAATGAATAGATATAAAACGTTTCGATGTAATTATATAATTAAAAATATGTGATTTACAAATACAGTTTTTTATATGATATTAAACGCTTACATTTATAAGTAGCATGATTACAAGGATAAACTCTCCATCAATTATTGAAAATAAGCTTAAAATTTGCTATTATCATTAAATAATTTATATTGCTCATATAATCTGAAGAATATGGCTTTAGAAGTTTCTACCGTGTTGCCATAAACAACGCGACTATGAGTTCAAGTACACAGGTAAGGAAGTTAATGAGAAGTTTGAGGATTGGTTAAGATGTCTTGTACTATATTATCATTTGTATAATGTAAAGTATTGTTTATCATCTATAAATCTAAATTATTTACTTCTAAGTTACAAATGAATGTGTATCGTACTTGTTCACTTATAGCTCCTGAAACTAGATAAAAGTTTCGGGTTTTTTTATATAAAATTTAGGAGGTTTTGAAGTGGAAGCACTCGAACAAAAAGTCAAGGAAGATGGCGTAGTCATTGATGAAAAAATATTAAAAGTTGATGGATTTTTAAATCATCAAATTGATGCCAAATTAATGTATGAAGTGGGTCAAACATTTTATAAACAATTTAAGGATAGAGGGATTACGAAAATTTTAACTATTGAGGCTTCCGGTATTGCTCCTGCAATCATGGCTGCATTACATTTCGATGTGCCATGCTTATTTGCCAAAAAAGCAAAGCCAAGTACTTTAAAAGATGGATTTTACAGTACTGATATCCATTCATTTACTAAAAATAAAACAAGTACAGTGATTGTATCAGAAGAATTTTTAGGACCTGAAGATAAAGTATTAATTATTGATGATTTCTTAGCAAATGGTGATGCTTCACTTGGATTGTACGACATTGCACAACAAGCTAAAGCAGAAACAGTAGGCATAGGAATTGTTGTAGAAAAAAGTTTTCAAGATGGACGACAAAGATTGGAAGAGGCTGGTTTAACTGTTTCTTCATTATGTAAAGTTGCTTCCTTAGCAGGGAATAAAGTGACTTTACTAGGTGAAAATGAATGAAAAATTTAATTTTAAGCGTACAACATTTATTAGCAATGTATGCAGGTGCTATTTTAGTACCAATCATTGTAGGAACAAGTTTAAAATTTTCACCTGAAGAGATTGCTTATTTAATTACAGTAGATATTTTTATGTGTGGAGTAGCTACATTTTTACAAGCAAATAAGATTACTGGTACAGGACTACCTATTGTTTTAGGATGTACATTTACTGCTGTAGCACCTATGATTTTAATTGGACAGACTAAAGGTTTAGACGTGTTATATGGATCATTGTTCCTATCAGGTATCTTAGTTGTAATCATTGCTCCATTCTTTTCTTATTTAGTTAAATTTTTTCCACCTGTTGTTACAGGTAGTGTAGTTACAATTATCGGAATTAACTTAATGCCCGTTGCTATGAATTATCTTGCTGGTGGTCAAGGTGCTAAAGATTATGGTAACCCTAAAAATCTAATTTTAGGTGGAGTGACACTTATTGTTATCCTACTATTACAACGATTTACGACGGGGTTCTTAAAATCTATTGCGATTTTGATTGGTTTAGTTATAGGCACTATATTGGCTAGTATATTTGGATTAGTTAATGTTAGCCAAGTTGGTGACGCACATTGGCTCGGTATTCCACGACCATTCCGTTTCTCAGGACTTGGCTTTGATTTCGGTGCAACATTAGTGTTTACAATTGTAGCAATTGTAAGTCTGATTGAATCAACTGGTGTATACCATGCATTAAGTGAAATCACTGGTCGTAAGTTGGAACGTAAAGATTTTCGTAAAGGTTACACTGCGGAAGGTCTAGCCATCATTTTAGGATCAATCTTTAATTCTTTCCCATATACAGCTTATTCGCAAAACGTAGGACTTGTTTCACTTTCTGGAGCCAAGAAAAATAAAATCATATACGGAATGGTAGTCTTACTTTTAATATGTGGTTGTATACCTAAACTAGGTGCTCTGGCTAATATTATTCCTTTACCTGTATTAGGCGGTGCAATGATTGCTATGTTTGGTATGGTAATGGCTTATGGGGTAAGTATTTTAGGAAATATTGACTTCAAAAATCAAAATAATTTATTAATTATTGCTGTATCAGTCGGACTTGGTACAGGAATTAGTGCTGTACCTCAAGCATTTAAAGCTTTAGGTGAACAGTTCGCTTGGTTAACTCAAAATGGTATTGTTTTAGGAGCAATCTCTGCTATTATTCTTAATTTCTTTTTTAACGGTATAAAGTATAAACAAAACGACGAAAATGTGAAATAATAAGACTAACTATATAAAAAATGGAGGCTGTGTTATAAATGTGGGAAAATAAGTTTGCTAAAGAATCATTAACTTTTGACGATGTTTTGTTAATTCCAGCTGCATCAGACGTATTACCAAGTGATGTTGATTTAAGCGTAGAATTATCAGATAAAATTAAATTAAGTATTCCAGTTATCTCTGCTGGTATGGATACAGTAACTGAATCTAAAATGGCTATTGCTATGGCACGTCAAGGTGGTTTAGGTGTCATCCATAAAAACATGGGCATTGAAGAGCAAGCTGATGAAGTACAAAAAGTAAAACGTTCAGAAAATGGTGTTATCACGAATCCATTCTTCTTAACACCAGATGAAAGTGTTTATGAAGCAGAAGCATTAATGGGTAAATATCGTATTTCAGGTGTGCCTATTGTAAAAGATAAAGAATCTAGAACACTCGTTGGTATTATTACAAACCGTGACTTACGTTTTATTGAGGATTTCTCAATTAAAATTTCAGATGTGATGACTAAAGAAAATTTAATTACAGCTCCAGTTGGTACAACATTAGATGAAGCAGAAGCAATGCTTCAAAAGCATAAAATTGAAAAATTACCATTAGTAGAAAATGGTCGTTTAGAAGGTCTCATCACAATTAAAGATATAGAAAAAGTACTTGAATTCCCTCATGCAGCGAAAGATGAGCATGGTCGTTTACTTGCAGCAGCAGCTATCGGTACATCTAAAGATACCGAAATTCGTGCACAAAAACTTGTAGAAGCAGGAGTAGATGCGTTAATTATTGATACAGCGCATGGGCATTCTAAAGGTGTGATTGAGCAAGTCAAAAAAATGAAAGATAAATATCCTGAACTTACAATTATTGCAGGAAATGTTGCAACTGCTGAAGCGACACGTGCTTTATTTGAAGCGGGCGCAGACGTGGTTAAAGTAGGTATTGGACCTGGCTCAATCTGTACAACACGTGTCGTTGCAGGTGTAGGTGTACCACAAATTACTGCAGTATATGACTGTGCTACTGAAGCACGTAAACATGGTAAAGCGATTATTGCTGACGGTGGTATTAAATTCTCTGGTGATATTATTAAAGCATTAGCGGCTGGTGGTCATGCTGTTATGTTAGGTAGCTTATTAGCTGGTACTGAAGAAAGCCCAGGCGCTACTGAAGTCTTCCAAGGTAGACAATATAAAGTATATCGTGGAATGGGTTCTCTTGGAGCAATGGAAAAAGGATCAAATGATCGTTACTTCCAAGAAGATAAATCTCCTAGAAAATTTGTTCCAGAAGGTATTGAAGGTCGCACAGCATATAAAGGACCATTACAAGATACCATTTATCAACTTATGGGTGGAGTAAGAGCTGGTATGGGTTATACTGGTTCACCAAACTTAAAAGTATTACGTGAAGAAGCACAATTCACACGTATGGGCCCTGCAGGTTTAGCTGAAAGTCATCCACATAACATACAAATTACTAAAGAATCACCAAACTATTCATTTTAATGTAAGGTGAGCAAGAAGCGATTAAATTAAGAAAGTACGCTTTTCTATAAAATATTTATAGAGGTTGAAACGATGTATTGTCTTTATAAATGTGAAAAGCGTCTTTCTATTGTTTACATAAATTAAATTTAAAGGAGATTTACTATTATGGAAATGGCTAAAGAACAAGAATTAATTCTTGTCCTAGATTTCGGTAGTCAATATAACCAGTTAATTACACGTCGTATTCGTGAAATGGGCGTTTACAGTGAATTACACGATCATGAAATTTCTATAGATGAAATTAAACGTATGAATCCTAAAGGTATTATTCTTTCAGGAGGTCCAAACTCTGTTTATGAAGAAGGTTCATTTACGATTGATCCTGAGATTTATAATTTAGGTATTCCAGTGTTAGGTATTTGTTACGGTATGCAACTGACAACCAAACTATTAGGTGGTAAAGTTGAACGTGCAAATGAACGTGAATACGGTAAAGCAATTATTAAAGCAAAATCTGATGAGTTATTCTTTGGTTTACCAGAAGAACAAACAGTGTGGATGAGTCATTCAGATAAAGTCATTGAAATTCCTGAAGGTTTTGAAGTTATTGCTGATAGCCCAAGTACAAATTATGCTGCTATCGAAGATAAAAAACGTCGTATTTATGGTGTACAATTCCATCCAGAAGTACGTCACACAGAATACGGTAATGATTTACTAAGAAATTTTGTTCGTCGTGTATGTAATTGTACAGGTGAATGGACAATGGAAAACTTCATTGAAATTGAAATCGAAAAAATTCGTGAACGTGTAGGTCATCGTAAAGTATTATGTGCAATGAGCGGTGGTGTAGATTCATCAGTTGTTGCAGTATTATTGCATAAGGCCATTGGTGATCAATTAACATGTATTTTTGTAGACCATGGTTTACTTCGTAAAGGCGAAGGCGATATGGTAATGGAACAATTCGGTGAAGGCTTTGATATGAATATTATTCGTGTAAATGCCAAAGAACGTTTTATGGAAAAACTAAAAGGCGTCTCTGATCCAGAAAAAAAACGTAAAATCATTGGTAATGAATTTGTATATGTGTTTGATGATGAAGCGGCTAAATTAACAGATGTTGATTTCTTAGCACAAGGTACACTTTACACAGATGTGATTGAATCAGGTACAAAGACAGCGCAAACAATTAAATCACATCATAATGTAGGTGGCTTACCTGAAGACATGGAATTTGAATTAATTGAACCTATTAATACATTATTTAAAGATGAAGTTCGTGCTTTAGGTATTGAATTAGGTATCCCTGAACATTTAGTATGGAGACAACCATTCCCAGGTCCTGGCTTAGGTATTCGTGTGTTAGGTGAAATTACTGAAGATAAATTAGAAATCGTTCGTGAATCTGATGCGATTTTACGTGAAGTGATTCGAGAAGAAGGTCTTGAAAGAGAGATTTGGCAATACTTCACAGTACTACCAGGTATTCAATCTGTAGGTGTTATGGGTGATTATCGTACGTATGATCATACAGTAGGTATTCGAGCTGTAACATCAATTGATGGTATGACAAGTGATTTTGCACGTATCGATTGGGAAGTGTTACAAAAAATTTCTAGTCGCATAGTTAATGAAGTAGACCATGTAAACCGTGTCGTCTATGACATTACTTCTAAGCCACCAAGCACTATAGAATGGGAGTAGCCCATAAAAAAAGCGAGTATTTTCGTGAGAAATGCTTGCTTTTTTTATATTAAATTCAATAATTTGGACGTTTATGCTAATTTCTTTTTGATTGAAATGATGGTCGTCTTTGTTGTAATGACGTTCTATAGTGTACTTTTTGAAGAATATATTGATACACCATCAATGACATAAATAACCATGAAAAACTAAAAAAGATACCACCAACTATGTCAGTGAGATAGTGAGCATGGAAGTATAATCTTGAAAATAAAATACCTAACCATACTACAATTAACACCGTATTTATTATGCATTTTACCCAAATATTTTCTAATTTAGGGATAAGTACAAACATAAGAGCAAAAATAACAATCGTACTTGTTAAAGCATGTCCGCTTGGGAATGAAAATCCTGCATCAATTGTTAAGTGATCATAAGGTCTTGAACGATGAATGATGTCTTTTAACGCAATACCTATGATACCTGCTGAAGCTACTGTTGTCGGTAACCATATTGCTAATAAGAAGCGTCGCTTAATTAAAACGATAGTTGCGATGATAAGGGTAAGGGTAATAAAGGTTGCAATATCACCGTATGATGCTAGAAACGTCATAAAATCATTGAACCAATTACCTTTGAAATTCATTTTTGGTTCGCCAAATGTATTTAAGAACCAATAGAATGATTGTAAATCTAATATATGTATCCATAACGACTTAGTAAAAACCGAAAAAATAGTTATTAAAAAAATGAGACTACTTATTATAAATGAAATGGTTAATGTAAATTGTTTATTTTGCATAAGTATTATACCTTTCTTTATTTTAATCTAGTTTAACTTATTAAAGCGTTAAAGTTATCGGTACAAAGACTGATTTAATATTAAAATACACTTAAAGACAAAATAGCTAAGGCAATCACAAAAATATGATAGTCATCCTTCATTATTTAAAAAAAGCAAATAAAATATAAAAAAACTTTACAAAAAATTTAAGCGTTTTCACAGAATTGTTACATGAATATTGACCAAAGTATGTTATTTTATAAGTAATGAAGTAAATTCATTTTATCCGTGAGAGTTTGGGACATGCTTGATCGTCTCAAACTCTTTTTTATATATTAGTAATTAAAGATTGAGTTTATAATATTTTTTGGAGTATTATTTAAACAAAATTGATATAAAAATGAAAGTTGAAATGATATAACGGTTATCTTTTATATTAGAAATTTGACTTTTAGTTGATATTTTCATATATTGTATTTAATATGCATCAATTTATACATAGGTTTATATCAAGCAATGAGACAAAAAGTATCATTCACTTTATTGTTTAATTGAAGGGTAAAACTGATGTACTTAAATCTAAATTATAGGTTGCTTAAAGAGCATTAATAAATATATTGAATGAGCATAAAAGAAGCCTACAATAGATAGTCGTCCTTTTTTAATGGGATAAAACTAAACTATTGTAGGTGTTTTATTATATTATAAGCAATAGTGATATATAGGTTACAGTTTAAAAGTGGAGGAATGATAATGTTAAGTATGAGTAGTTTACTTATATTATTTTTTATAACGCTTATTATGGCAGCGTTAAGTGGGGTGATTGTTTTGATTCCCTCAGTTCCAGTTAAATACATAAGATGTCACTTAGCTTTACTTCTATTACCAGTTATTGTAGGTATTGTAGGGTTAGTAACTATAAACGAAAGAGAAGTTATTGGCATATTTGCATTAGATAAATTTGCTTGGTTAGTAGGTGCGTTTGTTTTAGCGTTAGGTTTTATTATTCAAAAGTTTTCAACGCGTTATTTATTAGGAGATCACAATTATCGTAAGTATTTTCCTTTATATACATTTACAACTGTTTTTGCTTCACTAGGTTGGTTAAGCAATGACTTACGTTTAATGACTTTATGCTGGGGATTAACGTTATGTTGTTTAACACAACTAATTAGATTGAATAAAACTTGGAAAGTGCCAGCAGAGGCAGCAAAAGTTTCTGCACGTTCCTTTCTTATTGGATGGTTAGCGTTATTAATTGCGGTTATTTTGCTATACATAGGAACAGGAGAATGGACAATCGATCCTTCTCAAAATTATGACTATACTCTAAATCATGGTCTAAAATTAGTTATTGATTTATTGCTTGTTGTTGCTGTTATTATTCCAGCTGCGCAATATCCATTTCAGAGTTGGTTAATTGAATCAGTTGTTGCGCCTACACCTGTATCAGCTATTATGCATGCCGGTATAGTTAATGCGGGGGGCATTATTTTAACGCGTTTTTCACCAATATTTGATAATTCTATTGCTCTTACCATATTATTAATAATTTCTAGTATGTCAGTGTTGATTGGTTCGGGCATTAGTTTAGTACATGTTGATTATAAACGACAACTTGTTGGATCAACGATGAGTCAAATGGGCTTTATGCTCGTTCAATGCGCGATGGGTGTTTATTCAGCTGCGATTATCCATTTAATATTGCATGGTATATTTAAAGCCACGTTATTCTTACAATCAGGCTCAGTTGTCAGACGATTTAATATACCAACTCCACCTAATATTAAGACATCATATGGATGGATAATACTTGGAAGAGCGCTAGCATTGATTATTGCAATTGTGTTTTTTATGACAAGTGACCATAGTCCATATATTTTGATTAGTGCATTTATCTTAGCATGGTCTATCTCTGTATCATGGAGTCAACTTGTGGCATTAAATAAAGGAGTAATGGGACGCGTTATAGGTATTACAATGATTGTAGTTGTTGCAATGGTTTATATTGTGACTCATCAAGTATTTATTAATATACTTCATCATGTATATATGGCTCCTGCGCATCCACCGTTAATTAGTATTATCATTAGTATTGCGATTTTAGTGTTAGGTAGTATTTTTAGTATTTGGGTCGCTCGCCATCGTACCTCTACAGCCTTTGCTAAAGTTTACTTATGGTTAGTTAAAATTGGAGAAGCTAAATTTAAATCTGTAGAAAGCCATCCAAACTATTTAAAGAAATATTTATAAGAGGTGAACATTTACATGACTATTAATATAGAAGACGTTGTTCAATCTGCACGTCGTGTGATTACGCCACTTTCACCAATTTCAATCTTTGCAGCACGTAATCCATGGGAAGAACTTGAGTATCAAACCTTTGATCAAGTTGCTCAATGGTTTAAACATGTGCGTGATATTGATTTATATCCAAGCCATGCTTCTGTAATGACGGCACTTGAAAATGGTGAGATTGATAAACACATCGTTGAAGAAGAAGTACAACACGCGATTCAATCTTATAAGACGGATATTCCTAAGACTCATGTGGATACATACTGCAAAAATGCTATGAATATTAAAGATATTCCGAGAGATTTAATTACTAAAGAAGCCTATCTGAAATTAGAAGTCTCAAAACTCAAAAAAGTATTCGAAAATGAGTCATTTGCTTATGCACGTTCAAAAAGTGCAAATGCATTTAATGCTAAAGGCGAATCTTTAATGGATGAGTTAAACACTCATATTATTAAATGGTCAAAATTATATTTAGATACTTTCCAATCCAGTTGGACAATGCCTAGACGCGAAGAAGGATTCTACGTAGCTTGGTTACATTTAGCGAAATATGATCCAATGTTGACTAAAACGCAACGTAAAATGATTAAAATGTTACCACACAACTATGAAGACGCATTAATCATGGCACTTAATCATCTAGATATTGCTGAAGATGAATATGAATTTTATTTAACTGGACATCTTTTATCGTTACCAGGTTGGGCAGGCATGATGTATTATCGTGCTGAAAAACATGAACATGAAAAAGACTTATTAACTCAATATCTTGCAATACGACTTACAATGGAATGTATTCTATTAGATACTGAAAAAATGAGCCGTCCGGCAGTCTTAAATGTTGAAAAAAGAATAAAAGAACTTGTAAGTAAATGGTTATATTATGGTGAAATGACTATTGATGAATGGGCTGAGATGTCCATTGAGAATCAAATTGAACACTTGAAGTTTGCTCATGATTTTAATCCATTATACTTCAAGAAATTATGGTTAGAGGCTTGGGAAGAAACTCATGAACGCAAACTCGTTGAGATGATTTACGATAAATCGGTCAAGCGTGACAAACAACCTACAAAAGTGCAGCTTGCATTTTGCATCGATGTACGTTCTGAACCATTTCGTCGTCATTTAGAAAATCAAGGGCCATTTGAAACTATAGGAATTGCAGGTTTCTTTGGTTTACCTATACGAAAAAAAGCATTAGATGAACAGTTTAGTCATGATTCTTTACCAGTGATGGTGCCCCCTGCATATACTATTAAAGAATATGCTGAGCGACATGCATTAAATACGTATAATCAACAGCAACATTCTATTACATCCATGTTTTATACGTTTAAATTAATGAAGAATAATGTGCTACCTAGTTTATTATTACCAGAATTAAGTGGACCATTTTTAAGTTTAAATACGCTTGCAAGTACATTAATGCCAAAGAAAACAGGTGTATTTATTCGTAAATTTACTAAAAATTGGTTAAAAAAACCGAATGCTAAGCTAACGATTGATAGAGATTATCATGTACATAGTGATTTGCCTGTTGGATTTACTGAAGAAGAACAAATTACTTTTACGAAACAAGCATTACAATTAATGGATTTAACTACAAATTTTGCGCCATTAGTAGTACTTGGGGGACATGGAAGTGAAACAAACAACAACCCCTACCATGCGTCATTAGAATGTGGTGCTTGTGGAGGGGCTTCAAGTGGATTTAATGCGAAATTACTTGCCATGATGTGCAATTTACCTTTAGTACGTCAAGGGTTAGCCACTGAAGGCATTCGTATTCCGGATGAGACAGTATTTGTTGCTGCAGAACATAAAACATCAACTGATGAATTAGAATGGATCTACGTTCCCTCATTAACATCAGAAGCAAAGAAAGCATTTGATATTTTAGAAGAAGCCATGCCACGTGTAAGTTATCATGCAAATTTAGAACGTCTTGCTCAATTACCTCGTTTAAGCGATAGGGAATTGAAACATCCAATTGCGGAAGCACATCGCTTTGCAAATGATTGGAGCGAAATTCGTCCAGAATGGGGTTTAGCACGTAATGCAGAATTTATTATTGGCCAACGAAGTATTACAGAAGGGAGTAATTTAGAAGGACGTGCATTTTTACATAATTATGATTATGCGAAAGATCCTGATGGTCAATTACTAAATACAATTATTTCTGGTCCAGCACTCGTTGCACAGTGGATTAACCTACAGTATTATGCCTCTACAGTGGCACCGCATTTTTATGGTAGTGGTAATAAAACAACACAATCTGTCACTTCTGGTGTTGGCGTGATGCAAGGGAACTCAAGTGATTTATTAGCTGGATTGCCATGGCAGTCTGTAATGGCAGGAGACAATAAAATGTATCACGTTCCAATTCGGTTATTAGTCGTGATTCAAGCACCAGATCGTTATATACAACGTTTACTTAATGATAATATTAAGTTTAAACAAAAAGTCGATCATCAATGGGTACGTCTTGCAAGTATTGATGAAAACGGTAGTTTTAAAGATTGGTAAGATATTCGATTTTAATTTAAAAAATGATACACTAGTGTTAATTAAACATTAGGAGATTTGTTATAGCAATGACGAAATCGAAAGGCATGTATGAAGCAGAAATTAGTAAAGCAATTACGCAATGGGAAAAAGATTTTCTTGGACGTGGTTCGTTGTCAGTAAAGACAGATATTTTACGAGATATGATTATCGTCAACTTACAAGGTATTTTGACGCCTGCGGAGTATCGCGTATGTGAAACACAAGAAGGATTACTTAACATTAAACGTACACGGTCAGAACTGGTGGAATCAGGACAAGATGATTTAATGCAACTTGTTTTCAAAATCACAGGTACTGAAGTTAAAAGCTTTCATAGTGATTTAAGTACAATTACTGGTGAACGTATTATTGTTTTTAAGTTAGATAAGAACCTTGAAAAATCACTTTAAAATAACATGTTATAAATACGAGAAGAGATTAGGAAACGTTATATAAAATACTTCCTAATCTCTTTTTTTACAAGCAAATTTTCATCATTTATTGTAAAATCTAACTAACATTAAAAGAGGGGTAGAGATGCGATCAATTCAATCAGCTAATTGGAGCATCTATTACTCATTATCATTTGCCCGACAATCCTGATTCTAGAGGTATAAAAGGGTAATACAATCAGTGAGTTAAGTAGTCAACATATGGATAATTGATATAATGAATGGTGTGATATATCTTCAGAGGCTAACTGGACGTATCTTTATGACGTATGTGAAACAGCTTATTGATAATAAAGAAAGGGTTAATCAGTGGTTATCCTCTTCAAAATTTAATAACTATGAAGAAGAGATACATCATTTGAAAGCTTTTTTATAAAATATTAGGATCAAATGTAGTAAAGGAAAAACAAGTATGAAAAATAAATTAGAAGTATCGCCAACTAAAACTATTTCTATGTTTGTTGTTGGATTAATTATTTTTATAATAACGGCAATGAATGTCATTTATCATACCACACTAGTGCAAAAATTAGATTTAAATTCGTTACAAAAGTTGACCAATTATTTTGGTAAACCTAGAAGACACTATGACGGTACAATGTGGCATAAAATGATGACGTTTTGTGCTAATTTTGGAGAAGTAAAATCCATCCTCTACATAACGTTATTTTTAGCATTTATCTTAATCTTTAAAAATTATAAACTTTCATTGTGGTTATTAGTTACGATTTACACAGGAACTTATGTTAACTTTTTAATTAAACAAATAATAGCGCGTCCTCGTCCGTATAACCATCTTTTAGTAGACCATGGATATTCATTTCCAAGTGGTCATTCAAATGCCAGTACATTATTTGCTTTAGCTATACTCTTAGTTGTTATTCCACTTATTAAAAAGAAAGCGATACGATATAGTATTGCTATAGTTGTTGTTATATTTTGGATAGGTGTATTAAGTTGTCGGTTATATTTCCACGCTCACTATCTAACTGATGTCATTGGTGGTTTTTCGTTAGGAATGATTTGGATTGCTTTATTTTCAATGACGTTACCACTCTTTAATATTAAATTAAAAAAGAAGTAAAGCTTAAGTTTCATAACATAAGTATTTTAAGAAGGGGAGAATACTATGAAAATCAAATCACCACATCCAATTTATTTAGAAGGTTCAAGAAAAGAAGCGATATTATTACTTCACTCATTTACAGGAACTGTTCGTGATGTAAAACCATTAGCTAAAGCGCTTAATGAAGAAAACTTCACATGTTTTGCACCAAATTATCAGGGACATGGCTTACCTTTAGACCAATTCACTCAATTTACGATTCAGGATTGGTGGAATGATGTATTAGAAGGGTATCAATTTTTAAAAAATAAAGGGTTTGACACTATTTTTGTAACGGGTATCTCACTAGGAGGACTATTTACATTAAAGTTGGCTGAGTTATTTGATGTTTCTAAAATAGCAGTGATGTCTGCACCAAGTGAAAAAGAAGAAAAAAGTATTGCGTGGCGTATGGAACGTTATGGTCAGCGCATGAATCAATTATTGAAATTTGATGAAACTACTTCAAAACAACAACTTAGGACAATTCAAGATTATCAACCACATATCGCAGAATTTAAAGCATTTATTGAGATAATTTCTAATGAATTAGAACGTATACAAGTTCCCGCTCGTATTTTGTATGGAGGTAAAGATGATGCCTTTTATCAAAATAGTGCACACTATATTTTTAATCATATTGATAGTCATAACAAAAATTTAACATGTCATCCGTTAAGTCGTCATTTAATGACTTATGGAGATGGACATGAAGACGTTATCACTCAAGTCGTAACTTTTTTTAAATCTGAATAAAGGAGTAATAAGATGAAACGTACATTCTTACTTATATATACAACGGTTTCTGGAACTACTTATAAAGAATTTAAAACGTTCCAAGATGGTCCAGACTATGACACATGCGTACAGCGTATGATTGATGAGTTTGATGAATTGGCCTATTTATTTTTAAAAGATGACTCACAAGTTCATTACATTAATGTTGATCATATCGAAAGTTTAAATATTCAAGAAGTAAATGAAGGTCAATCCATAATATATGATTTTGAAAAATAAATATAACAGTAAGTTTAAACGATAAGAATAGTTGAGATATGTCATTTACATCTATTCTTATCTTTTTTAATACTCATTTATATGTATATTGCACTATTTGGTCAGACGTGTTAGAGTAGAACTTAATCGCACACACGCTTTAACGCGTTAAAGGGAGATAGAAAATGAGTAATCAATCACAATGGAAAACCTCAACTGGATTTATTCTAGCAAGTGCTGGTTCTGCTATAGGATTAGGCGCAATGTGGAAGTTTCCATATATGGCTGGCATTTATGGTGGCGGCGCATTTTTATTTTTATTTTTAATCTTTACTATTTTTGTAGGATTACCGTTACTGATTATGGAATTTACGGTAGGAACAATGGGGCGCACTTATACGACTCGAATCTATAGTAAATTAACAGGAAAAAAATGGTTAAATGTTATTGGATGGAATGGAAATTTAGCTGTTTTTATTTTATTCGGCTTTTATAGTGTTATCGGTGGCTGGATTGTGATATATATTGGGAATGTATTTTTACAATTATTATCTGTTGAACATACGTCATTAACTCAAATTAAATTTGAAAAAATAATTAGTAACCCGTGGTTAACTGTGTTGGGACAGGGCATTTTTATTCTTTTAACCATGGTCATCGTTATGCTAGGCGTAGAAAAAGGTTTAGAGAAAGCTTCTAAAATGATGATGCCTTTATTATTTGTATTTCTAATTATTGTTGTTGCTAAATCATTGACGTTAGACGGAGCATTAGAGGGCGTTCGCTATATACTACAACCGAGAATAGAAGATATTTCAGTTAAAGGTGTCTTATTTGCGTTAGGTCAATCGTTCTTTACACTATCATTAGGAACAACAGGTATGATTACGTATGCGAGTTATGCGCCTAAGGAAATGACAATTAAATCTTCTGCTATTTCAATTGTTATTATGAATATTTTAGTTTCTGTATTAGCAGGACTTGCAATATTTCCAGCCTTAAAAACATTTGGTTATGCACCTCAAGAAGGACCAGGACTCTTATTTAAAGTGTTACCGTTAGTATTTAATCAAATGGGCTTTGGTATTGTATTTTATTTAATTTTCTTAATTCTATTTTTATTTGCGGCATTAACGTCTTCTATTTCTTTATTGGAATTAAATGTCTCAAATTTCACTAAAAATGATAATACTAAACGAAAAGCTATATCAGTTATTGCAAGTATATTAGTATTTGTTATTAGTATCCCAGCAACACTATCATTTAGCAGTTTAAGTGGAATTAAGTTTGGAGCGGGTACAATTTTTGATAATATGGATTTTATCGTATCGAATATCTTGATGCCATTAGGAGCATTAGGAACGACATTAGTTGTAGGTCAATTACTAGATAAACAAGCATTAAAAGAGAGTTTTGGGAAAGATAAATTTAAACTTTTTGTTCCATGGTATGTTTTAATTAAATATATTATGCCAGTTATTATTATATTAGTGTTTATTGTTCAATTATTTTAACATTAACAAGAATAAACAGAGTCTAGGATACAAATTGTTGTTCTAGACTCTGTTTAGCATAATGATAATTGAATTACATATTCTCAAACGTAACATCTTGTTTATGTAATTCTTTTAATAATTTTTCAGGAATTGAAGAATTATTAATAGTGACATGTTTAAATATACAATCTTTTATTTTTACATTTTCAAAATGACACAAATCCATAGTGACATTTTCAAAAATCACTTTTTTAAACGTGACGTTATCAAATTTTACATTACGTATATTGCTATTTTTAAAAATAGAATGTTCAATCGTTAATGTATTAAAATGATTTTCATCAAATGAGGTAACAGTTAAATTTGATTTACTAATAAGTGTTTTGAAAAAATTTACATTTTCAAAGATACTTTTATCAAAATTACAATTGATAATTTTTGAATTTGAAATAGTGCTTACATTCTTAAAAATACCTTCACTAAAATCACAGTGTTTAAAGTGACTTTTATTTACTTCAATTTCGTCGTACATTGAGTTTCTAAATGTACTATTTTTATAATTTAAATTTTTATAGTCATCCTTAGTAAAGACGGATAAAGATAAGTCTGCTTTAGATGTCATCATCGAGTCTCCTTTGTACGTTGATTCATCGTAAAATTTAATTCATTTCCAGTCGTTCACTTTTATCATAATATGAGTACTTAAAAGCAATAACTAATTACATTTTACATAAAGAATCTAGCTTTTTGCAATAAGATATAAGTTAGCGTATAATTCATAGCGGTTGGGTAAGAATTAAAATTTAATATTGGAAATGAATATGATTATAGAAAGTAGGTATGTTCAGACATTACATGAGTGTATTGAACGAAAGATATGATTACTTATGATTTAATAGGACAAACGCCACTAGTATTATTAGAAAGTTTTAGCGATGAACATGTGCAAATCTATGCGAAGTTAGAACAATTTAATCCTGGTGGAAGTATTAAAGATCGACTAGGGAAATATCTTGTAGAAACTGCGTTAAAGGAAAAACGTATTGTAAAAGGAGATACAATCGTTGAAGCTACAGCTGGTAATACAGGAATTGGATTAGCAATGGCCGCTAATCGTTATCATTTAAAGTGTGTGATTTTTGCTCCAGAAGGATTTTCAGAAGAAAAAATTTCAATTATGCGAGTATTAGGCGCTGAAATAAAACGAACACCTAAAAACAAGGGGATGATGGGTGCACAAAAAGAAGCGCGTCATTATGCTGACAAATATGATGCAGTATATATGAACCAGTTTGAAACTGAACATAATCCAGAAGCCTATACTCATACGCTTGGAAAAGAAATTACAGAGGCATTACCACACATTGATTATTTTGTAGCTGGTGCTGGATCCGGAGGAACGTTTACCGGTGTAGCTAAACATTTACAACAATTTAATGTTAAAAATATTATTGTTGAACCGGAAGGCTCAGTCTTGAATGGTGGCCAAGCACATGCTCATGATATTGAAGGTATTGGCTCTGAAAAATGGCCAGTATTTTTAGAAAAATCTATCGTTGATGATATTATTACAGTCAGTGATACTCAAGGATTTGAAAATGTAAAACGATTAGCTAAACAAGAAGGACTACTTGTTGGTAGCTCATCTGGTGCAGCATTACAAGGTGCTTTAGATATTAAAAATCGCATTGATAAAGGTATTATTGTAACAATTTTTCCAGATGGCAGTGATCGTTATATGTCAAAAAAAATATTTGAATACAAAGGAGAATAATAATGAAGAAAAAAACACAAATGATTCATGGTGGACATACGACGGATGACTTTACTGGAGCAGTAACAACACCAATTTATCAAACAAGTACTTATTTGCAAGATGAGATTGGTGATTTAAGACAGGGTTATGAATATTCACGTACTGCAAACCCAACACGTACTTCTATTGAAAGCGTCATTGCGAATTTAGAAAATGGTAAACATGGATTTGCATTTGGTTCAGGTATGGCTGCGATTAGCGCTATTATAATGTTATTAGATAAAGGTGATCATTTAATTTTAAATTCTGATGTGTATGGTGGAACTTATCGTGCTTTAACAAAAGTCTTTACACGATTTGGTATTGAGGTTGATTTCGTTGATACTACAAATATTGAAAACGTAAAAGATTATATTAAACCAGAAACAAAAATGTTATATATCGAAACGCCGTCTAATCCTTTATTACGTGTGACAGATATTCGACGTGCAGCAGAAATTGCGAAAGAAAATCATCTCATTTCTGTAGTCGATAACACATTTATGACACCGTACTATCAAAACCCGTTAGATTTTGGAATCGATATTGTATTACATTCAGCAACAAAATATATTGGTGGACACAGTGATGTTGTTGCAGGTTTAGTCGCTACATCTAATGATGAATTAGCCGAACGCTTAGCATTTATTTCTAACTCTACAGGTGGTGTACTAGGACCACAAGATAGTTATTTATTAATTCGAGGAATTAAAACACTAGGGTTACGTATGGAACAAATTAATCGTAACGTAGAAGGTATTGTGAAGATGTTACAAGAGCATCCATCAGTACAACAAGTGTTCCATCCTAGTATTGAAAGTCATCTCAATCATGATATTCATATCGCTCAAGCAAGTGGTCATACTGGCGTTGTTGCATTTGAAGTCAAAGATACAGAAGCAGCTAAACAATTAATTCGTGAAACACAATATTTCACACTTGCTGAAAGCTTAGGTGCGGTAGAAAGCTTGATTTCTGTACCTGCTTTGATGACACATGCATCTATTCCAGCAGATGTTCGTGCTAAAGAAGGAATTACAGATGGTTTAGTTCGCTTATCGATTGGTATTGAAGATACTGAAGATTTAGTACAAGATTTAAAACAAGCGATAGATACGCTAAATAAATAGAATATAGTGAAAGTATTAATGCAAGAGTGCAATAAAATTTGAAACGATATTTATTGTACTCTTGTATTTTTATTGTGATATTGGAGCTAAAAGAGTAATTCAATACTAAAAAATATCTGAAATTTCCAATTTTTAAAAAAACTATATTGACGCATCCTCAACTTTTGCCTATACTTCATATCATACGAATTTAATCAGAATTAGATAAGGGTGAACATAGTGATTGAATTTCAGGGTGTAAATAAAGTATTTCGAAAGAAACGAGAAACTATCCATGCCTTAAAAGATGTTTCTTTTAAAATTGATACGCGTGATGTATTTGGCGTGATTGGTTATAGTGGTGCTGGTAAAAGTACACTAGTACGTTTAGTTAACCAATTAGAACAAGCTACAGAGGGCCATGTTATTGTAGATGGACATGATATTAATACATATAGTGAAAAAGAACTTCGCAACGTAAAAAAAGATATAGGAATGATTTTCCAACACTTTAATCTTTTAAATTCTAAAACAGTTTTTAAAAATGTAGCAATGCCATTGATACTCAGTCACAAAAGTAATTCTGAGATTAAAGAGAAAGTTGAAGAAATGCTAGAGTTTGTGGGACTTGCGGATAAGAAAAATCAATTTCCAGATGAGCTTTCCGGAGGACAAAAACAGCGTGTTGCAATTGCAAGAGCACTTGTAACAAATCCTAAAATATTATTGTGCGATGAAGCGACAAGTGCATTAGACCCTGCGACAACAAGTTCTATTCTTCAATTACTTAAAAATGTGAATGAAACATTTGGGGTTACGATTATGATGATTACTCATGAAATGAGCGTGATTCAAAAAATCTGTAATCGTGTAGCTGTAATGGAACACGGGGAAGTTGTAGAAATTGGTACAGTAAAAGATGTGTTTAGTCATCCACAAACGAAAACAGCACAAAATTTTGTATCAACAGTTATTAGTACAGAGCCTTCTAAAGCATTACGTGCCTCATTTGAAAGAGCAGATAATCATTATACAGATTACAGACTTTTCTTAGATAAAACGCAAATTGATTATCCATTAATGAACGAGTTAATAAACCAATATGGTTTTAATGTAAATATTCTATTCTCGTCTATGTCAGATATTCAAGACGAAACGATTTGTTATTTATGGTTACGCTTTGAACACGATGCACAATTTAGTCGTGACACGGTAGAATCATATTTTAATGAGCGACATATTCAATATGAGGAGGTGCGTTAAATGTTTGGTTCAACCATAGATTCATCTCAATTAATGCAAGCATTGTATGAAACACTTTATATGGTAATAGTATCATTAATTATTGGTGCATTGATTGGTATCCCATTAGGTATTTTGCTTGTAGTCACTCGAAAACATGGAATCTGGCCTAATGTCGTTATTCATCAAATGCTTAATCCAATTATTAATATTTTAAGATCTATTCCATTCATCATTTTATTAATTGCAATAGTTCCTTTTACTAAATTAGTTGCAGGTACGTCAATCGGTACAACAGCTGCAATTGTTCCACTTACAGTATATGTAGCACCATATATTGCACGTTTAGTAGAAAACTCACTCTTAGAAGTAGATGATGGCATTACTGAAGCAGCAAAAGCTATGGGAGCCTCACCACTTCAAATTATTCGTCACTTTTTATTACCTGAAGCATTAGGTTCACTTGTACTAGCTATTACTACAGCGATTATTGGTTTAATTGGTAGTACAGCTATGGCCGGCGCTGTAGGTGGCGGCGGTATTGGAGATTTAGCGCTTGTGTATGGTTACCAACGCTTTGATACATTGGTCATTATTATTACAGTTGTAGTTCTAGTTATTATCGTACAAATTATTCAGTCATTAGGTAACTTTATTTCTAGAATAATTCGTAGAAATTAGTTATTTAAATAAATTATTTTAATATTGGGAGGCAGTTTTTAATGAAGAGAATAATCGGTTTATTATTAGCATCTATTATTGTCCTTTCGGCATGTTCAGGCGGAGGAAGTAGTAAGAAAGTAACAGTTGGTGTAGCATCAAATGATACTGCTGCTTGGGAAAAAGTGAAAGAATTAGCAAAAAAAGATGATATTGATTTAGAAATTAAGCACTTTTCAGATTATAATGTACCTAATAAAGCATTAAGTGATGGAGATATTGATATGAATGCATTCCAACACTTTGCTTTCTTAAATGAATATAAAAAAGCACATAAAGATGCAAAAATTGAAGCAATGAGTACAACAGTATTAGCGCCTTTAGGCATCTATTCTAAAAAAGTAAAAGATATTAAAAACGTTAAAGATGGCGCACAAGTGATGATTCCAAATGACGTTTCTAACCAAGCGCGTGCTTTAAAATTATTAGAATCAGCAGGACTTATTAAGTTAAAAGATAACTTTGACTTAAGTGGTACAACAAAAGATATTAAAGATAACCCTAAACATTTAAAAATTAAAGAAGTAGATGCTCAACAAACTGCACGTGCATTAGATGATGTTGATATTTCAGTTATCAACAATGGTGTAGCAACGAAAGCAGGTTTAGATGCTAAGAAAGATCCTATTTATTTAGAAAGTTCTACTTCAGAGGCAGTTAAACCATACATTAATTTAATTGCCGTTAACTCAAAAGATAAAGATAATAAAACATACAAAAAAATTGTAGATCTATATCATAGTAAAGAAGCACAAGAGGCATTGAAAAAAGACACTAAAGATGGTGAAAAAGCAGTTGATTTATCTCGAAAAGAAATTAAAGACATTGAAGATAGCTTAAAATAGTAAGTTAAAAAATTGTAGAATTTCAATCGTAGTTTAGTCGTTTAGCATGTATCGTAGATTAATAAATTAAAATTACACATATATCAAGCTTTTTTCGACTCTTGGAGTAGGACAGCTAATTCAAAAATGAATTCTGTCCCGCTCTTTTTTTATATCATTTTCAATAGTATAATAAATTTTTGATTAAATATAATCACATTAAAAAAAATTCTTATTTGCGCTATGCAATAATTAGACTAAAGAAATCGATTTTTATAAAGTTTTAATTTTATAAGTATCGTACTAAAATTTCATCATTATGTAATCAAATTGAAATGGAATATTATAATGAAATATATTAATTTATATAAGTAGACTACTTGAGTAGAAAAAATTAAAGTTAAAGCACTAGAATTAACGTAATAAAACTAAGCGTTAGTACAACAATTGTCATGGGGACATACCAAAGATAAGCATAAGATTAAGGAGGCGCTTATTTATGAATAAAAAAGTTCTTGCAACAGCAATTATTGGAACTGGGGCATTTAGTACAATATTTGCACATCAAGCAGAAGCAGCAACAACTCACACAGTAAAAAGTGGAGAATCATTATGGTCTATTTCAAATCGCTATGGTATGACAATAGCTAAATTAAAATCATTAAATGGTTTGACATCAAATCTTATTTTTCCAAATCAAGTATTAACAGTTTCAGGCTCTAGTTCATCTCATTCTTATAGTAATAACTCAAGCAGTACATATACAGTAAAAAGTGGAGACAGTTTATCATCAATTGCTAGTCGATATGGTACAACGTACCGCCACATTATGGATTTAAATGGACTTCATAGTTTCTTAATTTTTCCAGGTCAAACATTAAAAGTTTCAGGAACAGCACGTTCAAGTAGCCACACACAAAGTAGCTCAAATTCATCTAGTTCTTCAAGCTACTATACTGTTCGTTACGGTGATTCATTATCGGGCATTGCTTGGAAATATAATACGACATATCAAAATATTATGCGTTTAAATGGATTAAATAATTTCTTTATTTATCCAGGTCAAAAATTACGCGTAAGTGGCACAGCATCATCAAGTAGTAATACAAATCGTACAAGTTCCTCATCAAATTATTATTATCATACACCGATTTTTAATCATAGAAATTTATATGATTGGGGTCAGTGTACATGGCATGTCTTTAATCGTCGTGCTCAAATCGGCAAAGGTATTAGTACATATTGGTGGAATGCAAATAACTGGGACAATGCATCTGCAAGAGATGGCTATAGAATTGATTATAATCCTACTGTCGGATCAATTGCTCAATCAGATGCTGGCTACTATGGTCATGTTGCATTTGTAGAACGCGTAAATAGTAATGGGAGTATTTTAGTATCTGAAATGAACTTTAGTGCAGGTCCAGGGATTTTAACATATCGTACAATTCCAGCTTATCAAGTTAGACAATATAAATTTATTCATTAGTAAAAAAATGAAAGAAGTCGGACAGAATTCATTTTGAATCCATCGTCCTACCTTGGCAACGCATACCCAATTTGCGTTGGACATCGACTTTCTTATTGAAAGTTTTTATGGTGTGGGTCCGTGACTAAAATTGAAAAAGCTTGATACAAGTGTATTTTCACTTCAGTCATCGACTATCAATATATTAAAAATGAGGCTGGGACATAATTTCTAACAAATT
>NZ_KV821156.1:0-227 GCF_001815595.1 Staphylococcus sp. HMSC070D05
GTTCTGCTTCTGCTTTTTTCGCTCTATAATTATCTGCTGTTGCTGGCGTCATTCCTGGCGTTGGATCTTCCTCGCTAGTCGCTGCATCTAATTTCGTTTTTGCTTTCACTAATTCACTGTTGTTTTCTTTGTCGTGAAGTAAACTAATGGCATTGTCTAACTTAGGTTGTACCGCGTCAATTTTTGCGATAGCCGCTGTTACTTGTGCTGGTGTCGCATTGTCATCA